>NZ_JAUOQN010000184.1:0-681 GCF_030547555.1 Salipiger sp. 1_MG-2023
GCCGCCCTGAAGGAATGGCAACACGACAGACCCGACCTGTTCAGAAAACGGGTCTACAATCATCCGGGATCTGACATCTATGTTTTCGGGCTGAGGGTCCGGAACATCCAGCCCATCTGCTCGATCTCTACGGCTTGAAGCTCTCCCCGACCTGATCAGCCGCGTCACTGATGCGGTGCTCGGCGAGGTCCGGGAATGGCAGAGCCGGGCACTTGAGCGGACGTATCCGATCGTGATCATAGATCCTTGCGGGTGGCCATCCGCGATGCCGACAGCCGGACGTTGAACAACAAGGCCGTGTATGTCGCCCCTGGCATCCCCCGTGACGGCCAGCGCGACGTTTTGGGCCTGCGGATCGCCGCGAACGAGAGGGCCAAATTCCGGCTCTCGGTGATGCGCGAATTGAAGAACCGGGGCACTCAAGACGTCCCGATCGCGTTTGTGGACGGGCGACGCCTTTCCTGACGCCATGGTTCAGACCTGCGTTCGGCATCGGTCTCGAACCGATGGTGACCAATGCCTCACTGAATCTGGTGCGCCATAGCCTGAACTTCTGCACCTGGAAGGACCGTAAGGTCGTGGCCGCCGGTCTGCGCCGGATTTACGATGATGTCCCAACTGATGGTGTAGCTCACGACGGGCCTCGCGCTCACCGGCGGGCCGAGCTTGTCAGTCGCGCTG
>NZ_JAUOQN010000185.1:0-657 GCF_030547555.1 Salipiger sp. 1_MG-2023
AACACAAGATCAGGCCGCCGCTTGATGACCGCCCAAACACCAGATTTGACAATAGCTCCGCTGGCAGCAGCATGACGGGATCTTCGACCTGTGGGGTCGCCCATCTACCAAGTGCCCCTCGAAGACGTCGGAGACCCGCTGTTTTGCACGCACTTCCTCTTGGCCCAATGCCCCGGGTTGGAACGCGTCTGAAGAATGCGCATTTTCCCCTGCCATGCAGTTTCGAGAGCCCCCTTGAAGGGGAGAACAAACAGGTTGTGGAAGCCGCGCATTTCCTGTGGCCTGGCCTTAGGGAATTCGGGGATTATGCTCGCGGTGACGATGCTCTGAGCGCGATGCTGGTGGCCGAAGAAACCCTTAGCGGATCACGCAGCAGCAAACATTCATGCTGGCTCTGTCGGACCAAATACACGTCTCTCGGATACGCGATTGGCGCGAAAGCCGCGCTGTGACCATATAGGGTTCCACGAGCTTGTCAGGGTGACTGCAGCGATATGCATGAAGAAAACAAACACCGCGAATTTCTGACGAAAGCATACATGCTTCCGTCGAGACGTCGGCATGGCATTTTTGCAGAACTCTGAGCTGCTCCCGATCTCTTGGACAGGATCTGGCGTGATTTAAGCTACTCGTTGCACCTGCTGATCGGGTTGGTTG
>NZ_JAUOQN010000186.1:0-655 GCF_030547555.1 Salipiger sp. 1_MG-2023
TCGTTCGCTTCATTGTCCGTCCCTTCGTTGGGTCGGACTCTAATTTCAAATGGAGAAAAAATCCCGTGGCAGGTCACAGAGGGGCCTGAGCCTGCCTTTGCTGTACCTATATATATGCGGAGGGATGTTTATGCCGCCCGCTCAAGGTGCCACGGTTCAGGTGCCTGCTGTTCGGCTGGCTGTGGTCTGGCGATGGCTCGTGTCTCCGCGAGGAAGGTTGCTGCGCTCACCTCAACATAAGGCTCAAGGGGCTGCTCAGGCTGTTCCCTATATATATGCGGAGGGATGTTTGTGAGGTCCGCCTCGTCAAAGCGCCGACCTGCTGGCTTCCCGTCATCAAGGATGGCCTTGCGAACGCCCACGCCCCACTGTTCCCGGCAGAAGCTGTCGGCCATTTTCGCGATGTTCTGAACGTCTCGGTTCCTGTTATCTGGGTAGAACTTGCCGATCCCCGCCCGTGGGTTTGCCCCGAGGAGCTTGTGGTCTAGGAGGATGTTGCGCAATGCGGCGTCTTCCCCCGATGCTGCGGTCAGCACCTTCAGCAGGCTGCGCTCCTGCTCCCTCGGTGGCCGTCGATTGATCTCGGCGCGCCCCTTCTCGCGAGGGCGCGCCGGTCTCAGCCGGACAGCGCGGAATGAAACGAGGGTCGGCCAAT
>NZ_JAUOQN010000187.1:0-612 GCF_030547555.1 Salipiger sp. 1_MG-2023
TGTTTGGCAACATCAAACCAACCAGATGCACCGCCAGCTTTCAAACCGCCCAAACACCAGATTCAGCCATAGCTCTCATTTCACGCGACCATGTCGAGTACGTCGCGCTGTGCATAGAAGTTGTCTTCAGCCTCTGCTGGCGGGATGTTTCCGATGGGTCCGAGCAGGCGTCTGTTGTTGAACCCATCGACCCACCCGGGTGTGGCCATTTCCAGATCCTGCATGTTGCGCCACGGTCCCTGCCGATGGGCCAGTTCGGTTTTGTAGAGACCGTTTATCGTCTCAGCGAGGGCATTATCATACGGGTCGCCGACACTGCCGACTGACGGCTCGATCCCGGCTTCGGCCAAACGCTCGGTGTATCGGATAGACAAATATTGCCCTCCACGATCCGAGTGGTGGACCAATCCGCCCTTCTGAACAGGCCGTCGATCATGCAGGGCCTGTTCCAGACCATCGAGGACAAAGTCCGTTTTGGCAGACCGCGAGACCCGCCATCTGACGATGCGATCAGCGAATGTGTCGATGGTGAAGGTGACCTGCCACTGAACTTTCATCCAGCCGGAACCGGAGTCCTTTGGGTTGATACGCCGATTGGCGCAGGTGGAGCAA
>NZ_JAUOQN010000188.1:0-603 GCF_030547555.1 Salipiger sp. 1_MG-2023
GCCTCGTCCAGCGCCCCGACCTGCGCCTCAGCGCCGCCGGTGAAGGGGCTTTTACGGTTACACCAACATACCCGCAACCCCTTTTTTACATTTCCGCCAAATATCCGTCACAAAAATGGGATAAGTAAATAAAAACATGGCGTTAGGTTGATGTATTTCTTGCAGGTCCGCCAAAACCTCAAGGCATGAACCCGCTTCCCCTAGGGCAGCTTAGCGATCCTAATCCAATGAACGTGATTTACCCACATGGTTACCCACAAACACAACAAGAATCCTGGGCGTGCGGCCTGAATCCGGGCGAGTCTGCGGCTTTTGCCGCGAAGAATCGCCACGAGCTTCCGGTCTCGCCAGCAGCGGCGGTTCGGCAGTGCATCGCATGGCAAAACTTTACACCGCTCGACATCGGGGCATGACACCGCTTACCCCCGCCAGTCACGATCAGGACTGTGCCACGCAATAAACCCCGCATTCAACGACACCGGCCCTTCGGTGTAATCAGCCGGCTCGGTCGGCGCTAGGATACACAATGGTAGTGCCCCGAGAGGTGGTGTAAGAGCGCCGACCTTCGGAGAGGTCCAAGGCTGATCAGGTCGCCACGGCGGA
>NZ_JAUOQN010000189.1:0-597 GCF_030547555.1 Salipiger sp. 1_MG-2023
CTTCCCTCAGAACCGATCTTGCCATGAAAAGGGCAGACCGCCGAGGGTTTATGTGATCATCCGGGATGGAACAGTTACGTTCAGCCTTCAGGAGCAGCGATTCTGGCGCTGCCCGCAGAAACAATTTTTATAGTATAATAGGTTAATCCGGTGCCATCGTGGCGCAGGACTGGTCACCCTCAATAGGCTGGAAAACCACGCGCAGGTCATGGCCGAAAGGATGGCCTTCACGCTGTTCCGCACCGCGCATTCGACCTTTGTCAAGGAAACCGAGGATTTCACCGGCCTTGTCAGCCCCTCGGGCATAACCTTTGCTAGCCCGGACGATATGGGCGCCACATACTTCATCGGCCCTGATTACAAGGGGCGCTGTTGCAGAACTCTGCCGTAGTAAGATTCACATAGCGAATCCATGTGGTTAGGTGGCCGGCATGAGTAAGCCATCACCCGCCCGCTACCGCACGGCCAAGTGGTCGAGCTACAACGATGCGCTCAGGAAGCGGGGGGCGCTGTTGATCCACTGCCGTGCAGCACAGCGTTGATCTGCGCTTAGGCCGCGCAGGTCTTTTTCGATGCGATAGAGCGCCTGGATTTGGG
>NZ_JAUOQN010000019.1:0-77553 GCF_030547555.1 Salipiger sp. 1_MG-2023
CCGCTGTTCTACAAAGACAACACACGCATGTTCTACGGCGACGCAAAAGCATCCCTCGGCGAACTGCTCAGCAGGATCAGCTAGGAACACTGCCATGTGCCGGACCCTTTGGTCCGGCACGTCAGGGCGCGGCGCCGAAGGGCTGTCGCGCCCTTTTTTATGCGTGAAATCAGCGTCAATCCCTGGCTGCGTGCGCTGTGGTTAAGCGCAAATTATATATTTTTAACAGGGCGTTAGTGGGTGGCGTTCGGTGCCAGAAATTTGACTTTGGCGCCACGTCAGGGTAGCTTTCCTTCATGCCGGACGAAAAGGACGACGAACCACGGGAACAGGCGCCCGGGGAGCGGGAAACGTCTGTCTGGCGCATTGGACGGAGACACAGAAGAGACCGGAAAAACGGACCGTACAGGTTAGAAAGGTATCGAGCATGATCCTCATCCACCTCGAAGACGACATGTCGCAGCTTGAAAACGAGCGCGAACAGATCGCCCTGACTCTGAAAGAGCTCGGCGAGGAAATCAGACGCCTCAAGGCGCAGATCGAGGAGGGGGAAGCCACATCGAAGACGGAGACGGGCAAATTGATGAGCGACGTGCGCTACTGGATGCGCGCCTCGCATGAAACGGAGGCTCAGATCGCCAATGTCAGACGAAAGCAGAAAGGGCTTGCCGGTGACTGGGCCCTTGACCTTGAACGCGCCCGCGATGAGATCGGGTGCCGCATGGCTCGCCTCCGCCGGTGCTGCGGTGCGGGATCGGTTCCTGAATGAGCTGACGGAGGGGGAGTGCCTTGCGCTCCCCTTTCTGTTCGAGTTCTGGGCGATGGATCACCAGCTTCCCCCCGAGGGCAGCTGGCGCAGCTGGGTCATCATGGGCGGGCGCGGCGCGGGCAAGACGCGGGCCGGGGCCGAATGGGTGCGCTCTTGCGTCGAGGGCGCCTTGCCGCTGTCGCCGGGGCGATGCAAGCGCGTCGCGCTGATTGGCGAGACCATGGATCAGGTGCGCGAGGTCATGGTGTTCGGGGAGTCGGGCATCATGAATTGCTCGCCGCCCGACCGTCGCCCGGAATGGCAGGCGACGCGGCGTTGCCTCGTCTGGCCGAACGGGGCCGAGGCGATGGTGTTTTCCGCGCATGATCCCGAAGGGCTGCGCGGGCCGCAATTCGATGCGGCATGGGTCGACGAGCTGGCGAAATGGAAAAAGGCGCGCGACACTTGGGATATGTTGCAATTCGCCCTGCGTCTTGGCGAGCATCCGCAGGTGTGCGTGACCACCACGCCGCGCAATGTCGGCATTCTGAAAGAGCTGCTGGAACTGCCGTCAACCGTCGTCACCCGCGCGAAAACCGAAGCGAACCGGGCCAACCTTGCGGAGAGTTTCCTTGAGGAGGTCCGCGCCCGCTACGGCAATTCGCGGCTGGCCAAGCAAGAGCTGGACGGCATTCTTGTCACCGATGTCGACGGTGCGCTGTGGACGCATGAGGTGCTGGAACGGGCGCAGACGTTGAAGCCGCCCAAGGAGTTCGATCGCATCGTCGTGGCCGTCGATCCGCCTGCGGGCGAGGGCAAGGCAGCGGATGCCTGTGGCATCGTCGTGGCGGGCGTGGTCTGTGACGGGCCGCCGCAATCCTGGCGGGCCTGGGTGCTTGAGGATGCGACTGTGCAGGGCACCTCGCCCACCGGCTGGGCACAGGCGGCGGCGGATGCGTTTGAGCGCTGGCAGGCCGACAGGCTGGTGGCCGAGGTCAATCAGGGCGGTGCCATGGTGGAATCGGTGCTGCGGCAGGTCGCACCGCAGATTCCGCTGCGCAAGGTCCATGCCACGCGCGGCAAGGCGGCGCGGGCAGAACCTGTTGCGGCGCTGTATGAACAGGGCCGGGTCGGTCACGCCGGAGCCTTTGTCGCGCTCGAGGAACAGATGGGCCTGATGACCGGCGCGGGTTTCGAAGGGCAGGGCTCGCCCGACCGCGTTGATGCGCTGGTCTGGGCGCTGACCGAACTGGTTGTCGATTCGCAGCAAGGCTTCAAGCGGCCCGGACTGCGGATCATCTGAAGGGGGCGCTTCGGCGCCCCTACAAGACCTTGCGCATGTCGAAATTCGCAAGCGTCACACCGCGGCGCACGATGCTGCCTTGCGCGGTGATCTCGAACCCGTGACGTTCGAAAAAGGGCCGCGCGGCGCGACTGACATTCGAGGTCAGCGCCCGCGCGCCGCCCGCCCGGGCAATGCCCGTCAGCGCATTCAGCAGCTCTGCCCCGATGCCGCGCCCCGCGAAGGCAGGCCGCGTGAAGGCAAGGTCGATGTGACCGGGTGCCTGAAGCGTCATGAAGCCAACCGCCCCCCCATCTACCTCGGCCATAAGGCCGACCGAGCCGCCGATCCGATCGCGCCAGCGGTCCGGATCGGGCTTTGGTCCGGCCCAGGCGATGCGTTCCGCTTCGCTGTAATGCGGGGCGGTCCCGTTGAGCACCGAATCTCTGAAGATATCCGCGACGATTTCGGCGTCGTCAGTTAGCAGCGGGCGCAGGATCGTCGTCTGGGTGTCAGTTTTCATGCAGATCCTCTGGTCTGGGGGACGCGGTATTCCGTCGTATTCAACGGAACCTACCCGGCGGATTTGCCCTGAGCTAGTGCGCAGGTTGCATGGCTGCCATTCGGTATACCAACTATCGATGCCGCTGTTGCGCGGGCCCCGCGCGGTGCTGCCAGAGCGAATTAACCTCCAATTCATAGTGTGACTAGCGAACGGGATGCAGACCAGGCCGGTCTGGGGAACGAAGGATAGGAGCGCCAGCCGATGGTATTCGATTTTCTGCGAGGCAATCGCAACGAGCACAGCGCGCCCACCACGGCGCCCGAAGCAAAGGCCTCGGCCACCGGGCCGCTGGCGGCCTATGCAACTGCCGGTCGTGTGGCATGGACGCCGCGCGACACCGGCTCGCTGACCCGTCAGGGGTTTTCCGGCAACCCGGTGGGGTTTCGCGCCGTCAAGCTGATTGCCGAGGCCGCCGCCGCGCTGCCGCTGGTGCTTCAGGACAACGCCGAGCGCTTTGCGCAGCATCCGCTGCTGTCGCTTGTCGCCGCCCCCAACCAGGCGCAGGGCAAGGCCGAACTGTTCGAGGCGCTGTACGGCCACCTGCTGCTGTCGGGCGACGCCTATGTCGAGGCGGTCTGCGCCGAGGCGGGCCTGCCGGTCGAACTGCACGTGCTGCGCTCTGACCGGATGCGGGTCATCCCCGGTACCGATGGCTGGCCGGTTGCCTATGATTACATGGTCGATGGTCGCCGCCATCGCTTTGATGCCACCGGGCCGGTGTCGCCGGTCTGCCATGTGCGGGCGTTCCACCCGCAGGACGATCACTACGGCCTGTCGCCGTTTCAGGCCGCGGCCCAGGCGGTCGACGTGCACAACAGCGCCTCGCGCTGGTCCAAGGGGCTGCTCGACAACGCGGCGCGCCCTTCCGGTGCCATTGTCTGGAACGGGGCCGACGGTCAGGGCCAGATGTCGAACGATCAGTTCGAGCGGCTGCGCGACGAGATGGAAAGCCTGCATCAGGGCGCGCGCAACGCTGGCCGCCCGATGCTGCTCGAAGGTGGGCTGGACTGGAAACCGATGGGGTTTTCGCCGTCGGACATGGAATTCCAGAAGACCAAGGAATCCGCCGCCCGCGAGATCGCGGTGGCCTTTGGGGTGCCGCCGATGCTGCTGGGCATTCCGGGAGAGGCGACCTTTGCAAATTACCAGGAGGCGCATCGTGCCTTCTATCGGCTGACCGTGCTGCCGCTGGCAACGCGGGTGACGGCGGCGGTGGGGCGCTGGCTGGGCGCGTATCTGGGCGAAGAGGTGGAGTTGAAGCCCGACCTCGATCAGGTGCCGGCCCTTGCCAGCGAGCGCGACGCGCAATGGGCGCGCGTAGCGCAGGCCGAGTTCCTCACCGCCGCCGAGAAGCGCCGGATGCTCGGGCTGCCCGAGTTGCCCAAGGACGGCGACGATGAGTGAGCGGCGCATCGAATTCGAGCCCTTCGCCTGCGCGCCCGCGCTGAAACTGGAGGCGCATGAGCGGGTCAGCCTGCTGCATGTCGAGACGCTGAACGCGCGGCTCGACCGGCTGGAGCAGCTTCTGGAGCGGGTCGAGCGCAGGCTCTGGCTCGCGGTCTACGGGGTTACCGGGGTCATCCTGTCGGAAGGCTTTTTAAAGCTCATGTCCATCGCGAACTGAGCGGATTACGGAAAGGAACGGGAATGGATCTGGAACACAAGTTCTGCCGCCTCAATGCGGAAGTCGTGGTCGAGGGGACGAAGATCGAAGGTTATGCCTCGCTTTTCGGCGCCTGCGATCAGGGCGGCGACGTGGTGACCCCCGGCGCCTATGCCGGCTCGCTCAAGCGGCTGGCGGGCGAGGGGCGCGCGGTCAAGATGTTGTGGCAGCACGACCCGGCGCAGCCCATCGGCATCTGGGACGAGGTGCGCGAGGACAGCAAGGGGCTGTATGTGCGCGGCCGCCTTCTGGACAGCGTTGAAAAGGGCCGCGAGGCCGCCGCGCTGATCGCTGCCGGTGCCATCGACGGGCTGTCGATCGGCTACCGCACCGTCAAGGCGGCAAAGAATGACAAGGGGCAACGGCTCCTCAAGGAACTGGAGCTTTGGGAGGTGTCGCTTGTGACCTTCCCGATGCTTCCCAGTGCGCGTGTGGCTGCCAAGGGGGAGAGCCCCGAGGATGCCATCATGCGTGAACTGGCGCAGGCGCTCGAGGGCGCGCGCCTGGACCTGGCGAGCGTCTGACGCCCGCCTTTCACGAACGGGATCGAGATCATGAACAACTCCGAGACTGTTTCTCGGACCGGGGAAGATCTGTCTCCGGTCTCCCGGGTGAGCGCCGCGATGGCGGGACTCGTCGGGGATATCAGGGCCCTACAGGCCGACTTTCAGGTAAAACTTCAAAAGCAGGAAGAGCGACTGACCATGCTTGACGCAAAAATGACCCCCTCCCGTGCGCGCCCCGCGCTGGCCACTTCGGCAGAGCTTGACGCGCCCCACCAGAAGGCGTTCGACGCCTATCTGCGCACCGGCGATGACGATGGCCTGCGCGGCCTTGTCTTCGAAGGTAAGGGCATGTCCACCGCCGTTGCCGGCGATGGCGGCTATCTTGTCGATCCGGTGACCTCTTCGACGGTGCAATCGGTGCTCGACAGCACCGCGTCGATCCGCGCCATCGCCTCGGTGGTGACGGTCGAGGCGACCTCTTTCGACGTGCTGATCGATCAGGGCCAGACCGGTGCTGGCTGGGCCGACGAGGTTGCCGCGTCGGCCGAGACCGGCTCGACCACGCTCGACCGCATTTCGATCAAGCTGCACGAGCTGGCGGCGATGCCCAAGGCCTCGCAGCGCCTGCTCGATGACAGCGCCTTTGACATCGAGACATGGCTTGCGGGCCGCATCGCCGACAAGTTCAGCCGCGCCGAGGCAGCGGCGTTCATCACCGGCGATGGTGTCGACAAGCCGATGGGCATCCTGTCGCATCCGGCGGTCGACAATGACGTCTGGGCCTGGGGCAACATCGGCTATGTGCCGTCGGGCACCGCTGGTGGCATTGGCGGCGGCGATGCGATCATCGATCTGGTCTATGCGCTGGGGGCGGAATACCGCGCCAAGGCCTCTTTCGTGATGAACTCCAAGACCGCTGGCGCGCTGCGCAAGCTCAAGGACGCCGATGGCCGCCACCTGTGGTCCGATGGTCTTGCCGCTGCGCAGCCCGCGCGTCTGCTCGGCTACCCGGTGCTGATCTGCGAGGACATGCCCGACATCGATGCCGATGCCGATGCCATCGCTTTTGGTGATTTCTCGGCCGGCTACACCATCGCCGAGCGCCCGGACCTGCGCGTCCTGCGCGACCCGTTCAGCGCCAAGCCGCATGTCCTGTTCTACGCCACCAAGCGCGTGGGCGGCGACGTGAGCGATTTCGCTGCCATCAAGCTGCTGCGCTGCGCAACGGCCTGACCTGACGCGGACATGGGGGCGGGGTGACCTGCCCCCGTGGGGCGCGCGCCGGAAGACACGGGGTGTCCAGCTGCTCCCCTCCGTCCGAGCAACCTGTGCGGCGCGCGCCCACCCTGGCCTCCGGCCGCTTCGGTCCGGACGAGGATAGCGGAGATAGAAGAATGATGTTGATCGAAGAAACTCAGGTGCCCGATGCGGCCCTTCCGGTGGACGCCCTGAAGCGCCACCTGCGGCTGGGCAGCGGGTTCGCCGAGGACGATGTTCAGGACGCGGTGCTCGGCTCCTTCCTTCGCGCCGCCATGGCCGCTGTCGAGGCGCGCACCGGCAAGGCGCTGATCTCGCGTGGCTTTGTCTGGACCCTGCACCAATGGCGTGACCCGCAAGCGGCGGTGTTTCCCATCGCCCCGGTCAGCGCGGTAAGCCAGCTTGCCATCGTCGACCGCTTTGGCGCGGCCGAGCTGCGTGAGGCCAGCGACTATCGGCTGGAGCAGGATGGCTTTGCGCCGAAGCTGCGCCCGATGGCCAGCGTCTTGCCGGGCATTCCCGGCGGCGGTGCGGCCGAGATCCGCTTTACCGCCGGATATGGCCCCGGCTTTGACGATCTGCCAGCGGATATTGCGCAGGCGGTGCTGCTTCTGGCGGCGCATTATTATGAATACCGCGACGAGACGTCGCTCAGCCAGGGCTGCATGCCCTTTGGCGTCACCTCGCTGATCGCGCGCTATCGCCCGATGCGCATGGGGTTCGGGGCATGAGCGTTCCTGTCCTAAACCGTGAGCTTGTGCTTCAGGCGCGTCAGGGTACGCCCGACGGTGCCGGGGGCCGATCCGAGGCCTGGGTGACGCTTGGCACGCTTTGGGCTGCCGTCACCCCGCGCAGCGGGCGCGAGACGCGGGGCTTTGGCGGTGCGGTGTCTCTGGGCACTTTTCGGATGACGGTGCGCGCCGCGCCGCAGGGGGCCTCGAACCGCCCGGTGCCAGGGCAACGCTTTGTCATGGGCGCGCGCATCTTCGACATTCTCGCCGTCACCGAGCGCGAGCCGGGCGGCCTGTATCTGGTCTGCGACAGCCGCGAGGAGGTGTCATCATGAGCTACGCAATGGCTGCGGCGCTGCAAAGCGCCATCTACCAGCAACTTGCCGGTGACGAGGCGCTCAGCACGCTTGTCGGCAGCGATATCTACGATGCGCCGCCGCAGGGTCCACTGCCGAGCCTGTACCTGACGCTTGGCGCAGAGACTGCGCGTGATGCGTCCGACGGCACAGGCCACGGCGCATGGCACGATCTGACCATCGCCGTCGTGACCGATGCCGCGGGGTTTCACATGGCCAAGACCGTCGCTGCGGCGGCCTGCGATGCGCTTGACGACGCCGGGCTGGCGCTCAGCCGCGGGCGGCTGGTGAGCCTCAATTTCCGGCGGGCGCAAGCGCGGCGTGAAAGCGGCGGGCTGCGCCGTATCGACATGACCTTCCGCGCACGCGTCGCGGACGAATGATCCCTCAATCCAAGGAGTAAGGCAGATGGGTGCCCAGAACGGCAAGGATCTTTTGATCAAGGTGGACGTGACCGGTTCCGGCTCGTTCCAGACCATGGCTGGCCTGCGCGCGACGCGCATCAGCTTCAATGCGGAAAGCGTCGACATCACCTCGATGGAAAGCGAAGGCGGCTGGCGCGAGCTTCTGGGCGGCGCTGGCGTGCGGTCGGCCAACCTGTCCGGCTCGGGCGTGTTCAAGGACGCGGCCACCGACGAGCGGGCGCGGCAGATCTTCTTTGACGGCGTGACGCCGGATTTTCAGGTTATCATCCCCGATTTCGGCACCGTCGAGGGCGCGTTCCTCGTGACCTCGATCGAATACGCCGGATCGCACAATGGCGAGGCCACCTACGAGCTGTCGATGGCGTCGGCCGGGGCGCTGACCTTTACGGCGGCACCCTGATGGCGAACCCCTGGGCAGGCGAGGTGGCGCTGACCATCGACGGCGAGCGCCACTTGATGCGGCTGACGCTGGGGGCGCTGGCGGAGCTTGAGGCGACGCTTGAAGAAGATTCGCTGATGGAGCTGGTGAAGCGCTTCGAGGCGGGGCGCTGCACCACCCGCGACGTTCTGAAACTGATCGTCGCGGGGCTTCGCGGCGGTGGCTGGCCGGGCACGGCAAAGGATCTGCTGAACGCCGAGATCGCGGGCGGCCCGATGGCGGCGGCGCGGGCGGCGGCGGAATTGCTCGCCCGCGCCTTCACGCTTCCGGACGAAGGCTGATGCAGCGCTTCGACTGGGGGATCTTGCTGCGCGCGGGTGTGCGCGGCCTGGGGCTCAAGCCCCGTGAGTTCTGGGATCTGACCCCGGTCGAGCTGCGCCTGATGCTGGGCGAAGACAACGGGGCGGCCCCGATGGGACGGGCGCGGCTCGACGAGCTGCTGAGCGCCTTCCCCGATGACGCGAAAGGAGACGGTTCATGACCGATTTCGAGACGGTGGACGACCTTGGCACCCAGCTTGCAGAGCTGGAGGCCAGCATGGGCTCGGCAAGCGCCATGGCGGCGGGCTTTGATGCCGAGATGAAGCGCATCCACGGCACGTTTTCCGAGACGGGGCGCAATGTCGCCTCGCTTGAGCGCTCGCTGAGCAAGGGGCTGTCGCGCGCCTTTGACGGGGTGATCCTTGACGGGATGAAGCTGTCGGATGCGCTTCAGACCGTGGCGACGTCGATGATCGACACCGCCTATAAGGCAGCGGTGCGCCCGGTCACCGATCAGCTGAGCGGCCTGCTTGCGGGCAGCCTTGGCGGTATGTTTGGCGGCATGTCGCTGTTTGCCAATGGCGGCGCGTTCAGCCAGGGGCGCGTGACGCCCTTTGCCACGGGCGGTGTCGTCAGCAGCCCGGTCAGCTTTCCGATGCGGGGCGGCACCGGCCTGATGGGCGAGGCCGGACCCGAGGCGATCATGCCGCTGAGCCGGGGCGCCGACGGCAAGCTTGGGGTGCGCACGCAGGGCAGCGCGCAACAAGTCAGCGTTGTGATGAACATCTCGACCCCCGATGCTGCTGGCTTCCAGCGCAGCCAGTCGCAAATCGCAGCGCGAATGAGCCGTGCCTTGAGCACCGGCGCGCGCAACAGGTGAGGACAGGACATGAGCTTTCATGAAGAGAGATTTCCCACCAGCCTCAGCTTTGGCGCCATGGGCGGGCCAGAGCGGCGCACCGATGTGGTCGAGCTGACCTCGGGGTTCGAGGAACGCAACAGCCCCTGGGCGCATTCGCGTCGCCGCTACGATGCTGGGTTCGGCCTGCGCAAGCTGGATGACATCGACGCGCTGCTGGCGTTTTTCGAGGCGCGCAGCGGCCAGTTGCACGGGTTTCGCTGGAAGGACTGGGCGGATTTCAAATCCTGCAAGCCTTCGGCAAACGTCGCGGCCACCGATCAGGTGATCGGCGCCGGTGATGGAACCAGCCTGACGTTCCAGCTGGTTAAAACCTATAGCTCGGGCGGCGTCAGCTACGCGCGCCCCATCGCGAAGCCCGTTGTCGGAACGGTGCGCGTGGCTATCGGCGGGGCCGAATTGACACTGGGTAGCGATTTCACGGTCGATGCCGCGCAGGGCACGGTCACGCTGGCACTGGCTCCGGCAGCGGGCGAGGCCGTCACCGCTGGCTTTGAATTCGACGTGCCGGTGCGCTTTGACACCGACCGTATCCACGTCAGCATCGCCACTTTTCAGGCGGGACAGGCCCCGGACGTTCCGGTGGTGGAGGTGCGGGTCTGATGGGCAAGCAAGAGCTTCATGAGCATCTGGCCGGCGGCGTCACCACGGTGTCGCGCTGCTGGTCGGTCACCCGCACCGATGGCACGCGGTTCGGTTTTACCGACCATGATGGCGATCTGGTCTTTGACGGGCTGACCTTTCGCGCCGACACCGGGCTGAGCGCCAAGGCGCTGAGCCAGGCCACGGGCCTGTCGGTCGACAACACCGAAGCGATGGGCGCGCTGCGCGACGATGCGCTGTCGGACGGCGACATCGAGGCGGGTCGCTTTGACGGGGCAGAGGTGGTGTCTTGGCTGGTGAACTGGCGTGATGTGACGCAGCGGCGCATCCTGTTTCGCGGCAGCATTGGCGAGATCCGCCGGGCGAACGGCGCGTTCCATGCCGAATTGAGGGGCCTGACCGAATTGCTCAATCGCCCGGTCGGTCGGGTGTATCAGGGCCCATGTTCGGCGGTTCTGGGCGATCGCATGTGCCAAGTCGACGTTTCGGATACGCTGTTTGCCCATGACGCCAGCGTGGTTTCCATCGATGCCAACAGATCGCTGAGCTTTGCGACGCTTCCCGCCTTGGAAGACGGTTGGTTCCAGCGCGGCTATATCGAGGTGCTGAGCGGCGCGGCAATCGGATTGACCGGGGTGATCAAACGCGACCGGGCAACCCCGTCGTCTCGGGTGATCGATCTGTGGCAGCCGCTTGGCGCGGCACTCGTTCCCGGCGACAGCATCCGCCTTGTCGCGGGGTGCGACAAGCGGTTCGAAACCTGTCGCCTGAAATTCAACAACGCGGTCAATTTTCAGGGCTTCCCCGACATCCCCGAGGAGGACTGGATGCTGGTCTACCCGTCCCGCGCCAAATCGCTTGCAGGAGGCAGCCGCAGATGAACCGCAACGTTTTTGTTACCGCCGCGCGCGGCTGGATCGGCACGCCGTATATTCATCAGGCCTCGGTCAAGGGCGCGGGCTGCGATTGCCTCGGCCTTGTCCGGGGCATCTGGCGCGAAACCATCGGCACCGAGCCCGAGGCGATTCCGCCCTATAGCCGCGATTGGTCCGAACCGCAGGGCGACGAGGCGCTGTTCCGCGCCGCCCTGCGCCATATGCGGCGCAAGCCGCTTGATGATGAGGCCCCCGGCGATGTGCTGCTGTTTCGGATGCGCGCGGGATCGGTGGCGAAACATCTGGGGCTTCAGGCGGGCGTTGGTATGCGCGCCAGCTTCATCCATGCCTACAGCGGGCACGGCGTGATCGAAAGCGCACTGAGCCTGCCATGGCGCCGCCGCATCGCTGCGCGCTTTGCCCTTCCAACGGAGACGAACTGATGGCGACGATCCTATTTTCTGCCGTGGGCGCGGCTGTCGGCAGCTCGATCGGCGGCTCGGTGCTTGGGCTGTCGATGACCGCCGTTGGCCAGTTCATCGGCGCAAGCTTTGGCCGCGCGCTTGACCAGCGCCTGATGGGGCAGGGCTCTGACAGCGTCGAGACCGGGCGCACCGACCGGTTCTTTCTCAGCGGGTCTGGCGAAGGCGGGGCGATGGCGCATGTCTATGGCCGGATGCGCCTTGGCGGTCAGGTGATCTGGGCCAGCGAATTCACCGAGCACAAGACCACCGGCAAGGTCGGGGGCGGTGGCAAGGGCGCAGCTTCGGCCCCGCAGACCAAGGTGACAAGCTACAGCTATTCGCTCAGCCTCGCGCTGGCGCTCTGCGAGGGCGAGATCACCGGGGTCAACCGCGTCTGGGCGGACGGGGCCGAGATCCCGATCAAGGATCTCAACATGCGGGTCTATCCCGGCACGCGCGACCAGCTGCCCGATCCGCATATGGAGGCGATCGAGGGCACCGGCATGGTCCCCGCCTATCGCGGTACCGCCTATGTGGTGATCGAGGACGTGGACCTTACCGCCTTCGGCAACCGCATTCCACAGCTCAGCTTCGAGGTGACGCGGCCGTCGCAATCCAGCATGGAAGACGTTCCGCATTGCGTGCGCGGCGTGGCGATGATCCCCGGAACCGGGGAATACGCGCTGGCGACCCAGCCGGTTCCGATGAGCTACGCCGGGGATGGCGCGGGCATCGCCAACGTGAATTCCCCTGCCGAAGAGCCGGATTTCAACGTCTCGCTCGATCAACTGGTCGACGAGCTGCCGAATTGCGGGTCGGTCTCGCTGGTGGTCAGTTGGTTCGGCGACGATTTGCGCTGTGGAAGCTGCACCGTGCAGCCCAAGGTCGAACAGGCGGAATTCGACAGCGACGAGATGCCATGGATCGTCTCTGGGCTGGACCGGGGAACCGCGCAGATGGTGCCCGCGGTCGATGGCCGCCCAGTCTATGGCGGCACGCCTTGCGATGCATCGGTGGTGCAGGCGATCCGCCGCATGGCGGCGCAGGGCATCGACGTGATGTTCTACCCGTTCATCCTGATGGACCAGCTTGATGGCAACGCGCTGCCCGACCCATGGAGTGGCGGCACCGGACAGGCGGTTCTACCCTGGCGCGGGCGCATCACGCTGAGCGCCGCGCCCGGCGTGGCGGGATCGCCCGACGGCACTGCCGTTGCCACCGCCGAGGTTGCGGCGTTCTTTGGCGGCGCGGTGGCGGCGGATTTCACCATCGGTGACGGAACGGTCAGCTATGCCGGCCCCGACGAATGGAGCTACAGCCGGTTCATCCTGCATCAGGCGGCGCTCTGCGCGGCGGCGGGAGGCGTGGAATCCTTCTGCATCGGCTCCGAGATGCGCTGTCTGACGCAGATCCGCGATGACGCGGGCTTTCCCGCCGTTGCCCGGCTGAAGGCGCTGGCCGCCGAATGCCGCGCGCTGCTTGGTCCGCTGGTCAAGATCAGCTACGCCGCCGATTGGACGGAATATTTCGGCTATCACCCGCAGGATGGTTCGGGCGACGTGTACTTCCACCTCGACCCGCTCTGGGCCGATCCCGATATCGACTTCATCGGCATCGACAATTACATGCCCGCCGCCGACTGGCGCGATGGTACGGCCCATGCCGATGCCACGTGGGGGTCGATCTACAACCCCGATTACCTTGCTGCCAATGTCGAAGGCGGCGAGGGGTACGATTGGTATTACGCCTCGGACGCGGACCGTGAGGCACAGCTGCGCAGCCCGATCTCGGATGGTGCGCATGGCGAGCCTTGGGTGTATCGCTACAAGGACATCCGTGGTTGGTGGGCGAATCCGCACCACGAGCGCATCGGGGGCACCCGCCAACCATCCGCCACCGCATGGGCGCCGCAGTCCAAGCCGGTGCGCTTTACCGAGCTTGGTTGCGCGGCCATCGACAAAGGGGCGAACCAGCCCAACAAGTTCCTCGATCCGAAAAGCTCGGAAAGCCAGCTGCCGCATTATTCCAACGGGCTGCGCGACGAGCTGATGCAGCATCAATACCTGCGCGCGATGTACGGCTACTGGGGCGATCCGGCCAACAACCCGGTGTCGGCCACCTATGGCGCACCGATGCTCGACATGGCGCATGCCTATGTCTGGGCCTGGGATGCGCGGCCTTACCCGTGGTTTCCGGGGCTGGGGGCGCTTTGGGCCGATGGCGACAATTACCGGCGCGGGCACTGGCTCAACGGGCGCGCCTCGCAGCGCACGCTGGCCTCGGTGGTTTCCGAGATCTGCGACAGCGTCGGGTTGACCGATTACGACGTCAGCGCGCTGCATGGCTGGGTGCGTGGCTATGTGGTCGACGAGGTGGGCGACGCCCGCCGCGCGCTGCAACCGCTGATGCTGGCGCATGGTTTTGACGCGGTGGAACGCGACGGCACGCTGCATTTCATCCTGCGCCGTGACCGCCCGGCCACGCCGATCAACCCGCAAGACCTTGCGCTGTCCGAGGGTCTCGACGGCGATCTGGTGCAAGTGCGCGCTTCCGAGGCCGAGATGGCCGGCCGCGTCCGCCTGCGCTTTGTCGAGGCCGATGGCGATCATACCGTGGTGGGCGAGGAAACGGTTCTGCCGGATGAGCGCACCCATGCGGTTGCCGACAGCGAGTTGCCGCTGATCATGACACGGGGCGAAGGACGCCAGACCATCGAACGCTGGCTGTCGGAATCGCGGATCGCGCGGGAAACCATGCGCTTTGCGCTGCCGCCCTCGCAGATGGCGATCACGGCGGGTGACATCGTCTCGCTGCCCTCGCAGGCGGGCTCCGTGATGGCGCGGGTCGACCGGGTCGAGATCGGCGCGATGCAACTGGTGGATGCGGTGCGGCACGACCCCGAGGTCTACCTGCCGTCGACCTTCCCGGACGAAACGCCGACTCTGCGCGGTTTTATTGCGCCGGTGCGGGTGATGCCGCTGTTCATGGATCTGCCGCTGATCACCGGCGAAGAGGTGCCGCATGCGCCCTATCTTGCGCTGTCCTCCGAGCCATGGCCCGGCTCGATCGCCGTCTACGAGGCAGCGACCGACGAAGACTATGCGCTCAACAGCGTGCTGGGCGGACGGGCGATCATCGGCACCACCGAGACGGCGCTTCTCCGTGCACCCTCGGGGCAAATCGACCATCAGGCTCCGCTGCGGGTCAGGCTGTTTTCCGGCGCGTTGCAGTCGATCAGCATGGCGCGGCTGCTGGCGGGGGGCAATGTCATGGCGATCGGCGACGGCAGCCCCGGCAACTGGGAAATCTTCCAGTACCGCGACGCGGCGCTGGTCGGCACCGGTACGTGGGAGCTGTCGGCGCGGTTGCGCGGCCAGCTGGGCACCGATGGCATCATGCCCGATAGCTGGCCTGAAGGGTCCTATGTGGTGGCGCTGAACGGCGTGCCCGAACAGATCGACCTGCCCGCCGCCCTGTTGCGCATCGCGCGCCATTACCGCATCGGTCCGGCGCGGCGTGGTTATGACGATCCGACCTATGTGCACCGCGAGATCGCCTTTGATGGCAACGGCCTCCGACCCTACAGCCCCTGCCACCTGCGGGCGGCCCAAGCGGGCGGCTCGGTACAGCTCAGCTGGATCCGCCGTACGCGGATCGCCGGCGACAGCTGGGATCTGGCCGATGTGCCCTTGGGCGAAGACAGCGAAAGCTACATCGTGCGTCTTGTTCAGGGAGACACAGAGCTGCATCGCGCCACGGTATCCTCGGCGGCGTGGAGCTTTGATCCCGCCTCGATAGGCCTCTCGGGCAGGTATGAGGCACAGGTGGCGCAGGTCTCGGCCCGTTTCGGGCCGGGACCCTTCGCAAAGCTTGCGCTGCTCGCATGAGGCCGGTGCTGCACGGAGACCTTGTCGCCGCTGCCCGCGCGCTGCTCTGCGTGCCGCGCGAGCAGCGCTGGCGGGTGGCGCGCGATCTGGTGGCGCAGGCGGATGTGGCCGACCGCTACCGCCGCCGCCTTGGCCGGGTGCATCCCGGCTGGGGCAACGGCACGCTGATGGCGGCAGCGCTGGGCAGACCCTGCGCGCCCGAACGCAGGCTGGACGATCCGGATTACACCGATTGCCTGATCCTTGCGCTTGAGGCGGTGCGATACTGGCGCGAACGGCGCTGGAGTCGCGGCAACGCGCAGCCCTCGCCCCGCGAGGCGGTTCATTACAGCCCGTGATACACTCATCAGAGATTTGCGTTTCAGACCCCGCCGCCTATCTGCTATAAAAGCCGGATCAAACGGAGGTTGCCATGGCCGAAACCCGCGCAAAGATCGCCGAGCTGGACCCGGTCTGGGCCCGCATCACCCGCGAGGCAGAAGAGGCCGTCGCCGCCGAGCCACTGCTTGGCGGCATGGTGCATGTCTCGGTGCTGCATCACTCCAACATCGAACGGGCGCTGGCCTTTCGCATTTCGATGAAGCTCGCCAACGGCGAGATGTCCGAACAGATGCTGCGCGAGATCTGCGACGAGGCCTATGCCGCCGATCCGTGGCTGTCGCGCGCCGCCCGCGCCGACATTCGCGCCACGTTCGACCGTGATCCCGCCTGCCAGCGATTCCTGCAACCTCTGCTGTATTTCAAGGGCTTTCAGGCGGTGCAAAGCCAGCGCGTGGCGCATTGGCTCTGGGGGCAGGGGCGGCATGATCTGGCGTTCTTCATCCAGATGCGTGCCTCCGAAGCCTTTGGCGTCGATATCCATCCGGCGGCGCGGATCGGGCAGGGCATCATGATCGACCACGCCCACAGCATCGTCATCGGCGAGACCGCCGTGGTCGGCGACAACGTGTCGATCCTGCATTCGGTGACGCTTGGCGGCACTGGCAAGGAAGACGAAGATCGCCACCCCAAGATCGGTGATGGCGTGCTGATCGGGGCCGGGGCCAAGGTGCTTGGCAATATCCGCGTCGGCTGTGGCTCACGCATCGCGGCGGGCTCGGTGGTGCTCGAAGAAGTGCCGCCCTGCAAAACCGTGGCCGGGGTTCCAGCGCGGATCGTTGGCGATGCAGGCTGCGATCAGCCCTCGCAGTTGATGGACCAGAAGCTGACCGGCTGCAATTGCAGCGGGTGAAACAGCGGATTGGCAAAGAAAAAGGGCGCATCACGGTGCGCCCTTTTTGCGTGCTGCATCACTGCGCCGGAATGGCATGCCCTCGGCCGGGGCGCGAATCGATCCATGCGAAGCCCAGCATCACAATGCCCCCCAGCGCCAGCACTGCGCCTGCAAGCCCGGTGATGTACCAGCCATAGCCGGCGGCAAGCCCAAGGCCCGACAGCCACGGCCCGATGGCATTGCCAGCGTTGAAGGCCGCGTGGTTCAGCGCCGAGGCAAGGGTCTTGCCGTTCCCGGCCACTTCCATCAAGCGCATCTGGATCGGGATCACGATGCCCGCGGTCAGCCCAAGCGCCATCACCGCAAGCGACATGGCAACCCAGTTGCCCATCACCGCAGCGTACAGCAGCGTTGTGGCGACCATGCCCAGCAGCAGCACCAACGTGCCGCCGAATTGCGACCAGTTGGCCAGCCGCCCGGCGACATAGTTGCCCGCCGTTGCTCCGACGCCGAACAGCGACAGCGCCAGCGGGATCGACCATTCCGGCGCGCCGTTGTCGATCAGCGCGGCGGAGAAATAGGAATAGACTGCAAACACCGCGCCAAAGCCGATGGCTCCGACGCCAAGCGCCAGCCACATCGCCCGGCTTGCCAGCGCCGAAAGCTCGCGCAGGGGGCTGACGGCGGGGCCGTCCTGCGTGTCGCGCGGGGCGACGCGCGCCATCATCGCGGCGCAGCCCATTGCGATGACGGCCACCAGCACAAAGCACCAGCGCCAGCCGAAATACTGCCCGATCGCGCCCGCCGCCGGAACCCCGACGATATTGGCGACCGTCAGTCCCATCAGCACCGAGGCGACCCCGGCAGCTTTCTTGCCCGGCGGGCTCATCTCGGCGGCGAGAAGCATCGCGATACCAAGAAACGCGCCATGCGGCAGACCCGCCAGCGCGCGGCTGATCACCATGCTGTCAAGCCCGGACGCCAAAGCCGTAAAAATGTTGGTCACTGCGAAATAGATCATCAGCAGGATCAGCAGCAGCTTGCGCGGCAGGTAGCTGCCGAGCACTGCCAGAACCGGCGCGCCGATCACGACACCAATGGCATAGGCGCTGACCGCGTGACCGGCCTGCGGCTCGCTCACCCCGAGATCAGCGGCGTAATAGGGCAGAAGGCCCATCGCCGCGAATTCAGTGATGCCGATGGCAAATGCGCCCATCGCGAAGGACAGGATCGTCAGGCGGACCTGGCGGTCGGTTTGGACCATGGGTCGTCTCCGGAATGTCGGGGGTCGGCCCTTGCGGCACCGAAACGGTCATAAGCAGGAAGACGTGGACAAGCCTGTGGCTGCCGCGTTCGACATGTTGCTAGCTAATGGCGAAGCAGGCCCGCCCGCAAGCGTCCAAAATGCAAGACTGCCATGACCGGAAGACATACACCGGGAAAAGCGAACGCCCGCCGGTGGGCGGCGGGCGTTCCGGGTCGTGAACTGGCCGGGTGTCAGGCCAGCATGACCATTGGGTTTTCGAGGTTCTCGACGATGGACTGAAGCAGCTCTGCCCCAAGCGCGCCGTCGATGACCCGGTGATCGACAGACAGCGTTACCGACATGACGGTGGCGACGGTCAGCTCACCGTCCGCGCCGACGATGGGCTTCTTGACGCCAGCGCCGACGGCAAGGATCGCACCGTGCGGCGGGTTGATCACCGCGTCGAAATTGTCGACGCCGAACATGCCGAGGTTCGAGATCGCGAAGCTGCCACCGACATATTCATGCGGCGCAAGCTTGCGCTCACGGGCACGTTTCGCCAGATCCTTCATCTCCGCCGACAGCGCGGACAGCGATTTCATCTCGGCATCCTTGAGCACCGGGGTGAAGAGCCCGCCATCGACCGCGACCGCAACCGCGACGTCGGACGGTTTCAGCTTCAGCATCCGGTCGGCGGCCCAGACGGCATTGGCCGTGGGATTCGATTGCAGCGCCAGAGCGCAGGCCTTGATGATGAAATCGTTGACCGACAGCTTCACGCCGCGCCCTTCGAGCTGCTTGTTCAGCTGGCTGCGGAACTTGAGCAGCGCGTCGAGCTTGATATCGCGGCGCAGGTAGAAATGCGGGATGGTCTGCTTGGCCTCGGTGAGGCGGCTGGCCACTGTGCGGCGCATGCCGTCGAGCTTGACCTCTTCGTAATCGCGATCCTGATACATCTTCATGACCGTTTCAGCCGACGGGCCGGTGGGCATGGAGGCTGCAGCGGGGGCAGGCGCGGGTTTGGCTTCGCTCGCCGCGGCGGGGGCCGGGGCGGCTGCGCCGGGCTTTGCGGCCTCGACGTCGGCTTTCACGATGCGGCCATGCGGGCCGGTGCCCTTGACCTGGCTCAGATCGAGGCCCTTGTCGGCGGCGATGCGACGCGCCAGAGGCGTGGCAAAGACGCGGCTGCCATCGGCGGCGGCGGGCGCTGCGGGCGCGGCCTTCTCGGAGCCTCCTGCGGAGGCCGCCTCGGCGGCCGGCTCGGACGCCTTCGGCGCCTCCGGAGCGGGGCTGGAGGCCGCGCCGATGTCGGAGGCGGATTCACCTTCTTCGAGCAGCACGGCGATGGGCGTGTTCACCTTGACGCCCTCGGCACCGGCCTCGATGAGGATCTTGCCGATGGTGCCTTCGTCGACGGCTTCGAATTCCATCGTGGCCTTGTCGGTCTCGATCTCGGCGAGAATGTCGCCGGAGCTGACGGTGTCGCCCTCCTTGACCAGCCACTTGGCAAGCGTGCCTTCTTCCATGGTCGGCGACAGGGCGGGCATCAGGATTTCAATCGGCACTGGGGGATCCTCCCGTTGCGGCGCAGCGATCCTTGGCCTCTGCGCAATCGTTCCGTATCTCGTTCAAGCGGCCATTTTCGAAGGCGAGGGCGATCTGCCCCGGTGTGTCGAGCACCTGGGCAACGATCACATCCGGCCCGCGGTCGAAGCGCGACAGCGACGCATCGTCGAGCACCGAGACCACCTTGCCTCGGTCCTGTCCCTTCAGCGCCGCCAGCGCCACGCGCGCGAGCGCATGGTTTTCACCGGTCAGGCGCGCCTCGTCCATGGCTGCAAATTCGGTGGTCCGGTCATCCTGTATCAGCTCGCGGAACGCCTCTGTCGAGTTGCCCACGAGCAGCCCCGCCGCAAAGGCGAGGACCGGGATGACCGGAGACAGTCTCACCGGTAGGTGACCTGCTTCACCGCGTCGATAACCTCTTCCGCGGTGACCAGGGCGTGTTTTTCGAGGTTCGCGGCGTAAGGCATCGGCACATCCTTGCCGGTGCAGTTGATCACCGGAGCGTCGAGCCAGTCGAAGGCGTTCTGCATGATGTAGGCCGACAGGTGGTTGCCGATGGCGCCCACGGGATAGCCTTCCTCGACGGTCACGCAGCGGTTGGTCTTCTTGACCGACTCGATGACAGTGCCATAGTCGAGCGGGCGCAGGGTGCGCAGGTCGATGACCTCGGCGTCGATGCCTTCTTCGGCAAGCTTTTCAGCCGCTTCCAGCGCGTATTGCATGCCGATGCCAAAGCTGACGATGGTGACGTCCTTGCCCTCGCGCCAGATCTTTGCCTTGCCGAAGGGCACGGTGAAATCATCCATGTCCGGCACGTCGAACGAGCGGCCATAAAGGATTTCGTTTTCAAGGAAGATCACCGGGTTGGGGTCGCGGATGGCCGATTTCAGCAGGCCTTTTGCGTCCGCTGCCGAATAGGGCATGGCGACCTTGAGGCCGGGGATCATCGCGTACCATGCCGCGTAATCCTGGCTGTGCTGTGCGCCGACGCGGGCGGCAGCGCCGTTGGGGCCGCGGAACACCATCGGTGCGCCCATCTGGCCGCCCGACATGTACAGCGTCTTGGCCGCCGAGTTGATGATGTGGTCGATGGCCTGCATCGCGAAGTTGAAGGTCATGAACTCGACGATCGGCTTCAGCCCGCCAAAGGATGCGCCCACACCGATGCCGGCAAAGCCGTGTTCGGTGATCGGCGTGTCTATGACGCGCTTGTCGCCGAACTCGTCCAGCAGGCCCTGGGTGACCTTGTAGGCCCCCTGGTACTCGGCCACTTCCTCGCCCATGACGAAGACATTGGCGTCGGAGCGCATCTCTTCGGCCATGGCATCGCGCAGCGCTTCGCGCACGGTCTGCGTCTTCATCGGGGTGCCTTCGGGCCAGTCGGGTTCGACCGCCTTGGCCTTGGGCGTTGCCGGAACCGGCGCGGCGGCCGCAGCCGGGGCTTCAGCAGGCGCTTCGGCGGCGGGAGCCGGGGCAGGGGCCGCGGCATCCTCGACACTTTCGCCTTCCTCGACCATCACGGCGATGGGGGTGTTGACCTTGACCCCCTCGGTGCCCGCTTCGATCAGCAGCTTGCCGACGATACCTTCGTCGACCGCTTCGAATTCCATCGTCGCCTTGTCGGTCTCGATCTCGGCCAGAATGTCGCCGGAGGTGACGGTGTCACCTTCCTTGACCAGCCATTTTGCCAGCGTGCCCTCTTCCATGGTGGGCGAGAGCGCGGGCATCAGAATCTGCGTTGCCATTCGTGTCGTCCTTCTGCCTCAGGCCTCGATCGCGTCGCCCTGGGGCACGGCTTCGGCGTAAATGTCGGTCCAGAGCTCTTCGAGCGCCGGTTCCGGGCTTTCCTTCGAGAACTCGGCCGAGGCGTTCACGATGTCCTTGATTTCCTTGTCGATGGCCTTGAGGTCATCTTCGGTTGCATGGCCACCGGTCAGCAGAAGATCGCGCACGTTCTGGATCGCGTCGCGCTCTTCGCGCATCTTCTGAACTTCCTCGCGGGTCCGGTATTTCGCCGGGTCCGACATCGAGTGCCCGCGATAGCGGTAGGTCTTGATCTCGAGGATATACGGCCCCTTGCCAGAGCGGCAATGCGCCACGGCCTTGTCGCCGGCCGCCTTGACCGCCAGCACATCCATGCCGTCGACCAGCTCGCCGGGAATGCCGAAGGGGGCACCGCGGGTGTAGATGTCTTCGGTCGAGGTCGAGCGCTTCTGCGAGGTGCCCATGGCGTACTGGTTGTTTTCGATGACGAAAACCACCGGCAGCTTCCAGATCGAGGCCATGTTGAAGGTCTCGTAGACCTGGCCCTGGTTGGCCGCGCCGTCGCCGAAATAGGTGAAGGTCACGCGGTCGTTTTCGAGGTACTTGTCGGCAAACGCCAGACCCGCGCCAAGCGGCACCTGCGCGCCAACGATGCCATGACCGCCGTAGAAATGCTTTTCACGGCTGAACATGTGCATCGAGCCGCCCTTGCCCTTGCTGTAGCCGCCTTCGCGGCCTGTCAGCTCGGCCATGACGCCGTTGGGGTCCATGCCGCAGGCCAGCATGTGGCCGTGATCGCGGTACGAGGTGACGCGCTTGTCGCCTTCGCTTGCGGCGGCCTCAAGGCCGACAACAACGGCTTCCTGACCGATGTAAAGGTGACAGAAGCCACCGATAAGCCCCATGCCGTAAAGCTGACCTGCCTTCTCTTCGAAGCGCCGGATCAGCAGCATGTCGCGGTAATATTGCCGCAGCTCATCGGGTGAAACATTCGGCTTGGCGGCGGGTTTCCGAGCGGCCATGCGATTCCTCCCCACATAGTTTAGTGTTAAACTTTCCCGTACCCTAGTCAGACCTTTCCCGACTGTCAAAGCCCTTGCGGACGGGCCCCGGGAAAATTCTTGCCCGCTGCGCAACGGGCGGGCGGCAAGCGGGGCATTGAAATCCGGATTCGGCTGGGCAATATTCCCGACACAGAGAATATTTCCCGGAATCGAATCATGAGCGACGCAGCAACCCTTTCGCCCCCCGAAGACCTCACCCATCGCCTCTCGGCGCGCCTGTCGCAATTGCGTGCCGCACGCGGGCTGACGCTGGATCAGCTGGCCGAGAAAAGCGGTGTCAGCCGCGCCGCGCTATCGCGCATGGAAAAGGCTGAGGTCAGCCCGAGCGCGGAAGTGCTCGGCAAGCTGTGCAGCGCCTATGGCATGACGATGTCACGGCTGCTTGCCATGGTAGAGGATGGCTTTTCCGCCCATGTGCGCAAGGCCGACCAGCCGGTATGGAGCGATGGCGGCTTTCAGCGCCGGGTGGCATCGCCGGGCAATGCGGCGCTGGCCGCCGAGGTGCTGGAATGCCGGCTCGAACCGGCGAGTCGCATCGCCTATGACGCACCGCCGGTGGCGGATCTGGAACATCACCTGATCCTGCAGAGCGGGCGGCTGACCGTCACGCTGGACGGCACCGCCCACGCTCTGCGCAGCGGCGATGCGCTGCGCTACCGGCTTCATGGCGCGTCGGTGTTCGAAACCCCCGCCGAGAAAGGCGCGAAATACCTGCTTGTGCTGGTCACGCCATGATCCGCGCGCTCTCGGCCTCAGAGGTCGCCGCCGCGCTGCCGCAGCTTGCCGCTACCTTGCGCGAATGCGTCGAGGCGGGCGCCAGCGTCGGTTTCGTGATGCCCTTTGCGCAGTCCGAGGCCGAGGCGTTTTTCCGAGACTCCGTGCTGCCGGGGGTGGCCAGTGGCGGGCGGGTGCTCTGGGTCGCCAGCGAGGGGACAACGCTGACCGGCACTGTACAGCTAAGCCTCGAGATGATGCCCAACCAGCGGCACCGGGCCGAGGTGTCGAAGCTGCTGGTGCGCCCGGCCTTTCGCCGCAGGGGCATCGCGCGGGCACTGATGCAGGCGCTGCTGGCCCGCGCCGCCGCGGAACAACGCCCGCTGGTGACGCTCGACACCCGCAGCGGTGACAGCGCACAACCGCTTTACGCCGCGCTTGAATTTGAAGTCGCAGGAGAGATCCCCGGCTTTGCGCTGGCGCCAGACGGCACGGGCCGCCGCGATGCGACCACATACATGTACCGCACGGCGCCAGAACCGGCCCGCCCGGTGTCGCGGTAACGCCGTCGCGCCCGCCTGCGCCCATTCGTAAAAATGATGCGACAAGGGGCAGCCCGCGTCACGGCGGGCAACCCCCAGCCGCTGTCGTCAAAAATTCTCTTGCGTAGACTCGCCGATCACGCCCAGTCTCGCCGCAGGGCCAGCCCCTCATCGCCACACGGGGCCGCGCCATTATTTTTTGACAGGCAATTCCTCAAGGGGGGACGTTGATGCACCTCAAGTCGATTCTCAGCAGCACCGCCATTTTCGCCATTCTTTCCAGCACGCCGCTTTACGCTCAGGACATGGATGCCCTGGTCGCCGCCGCCACCGAAGACGGCATGCTCTCGACCATCGCGCTGCCGCATAGCTGGTGCGGCTATGGCGACGTCATCGCCGGGTTCAAGGCGAAATACCCCGATATCGATGTCAACGAGCTGAACCCCGACGCGGGTTCTGCCGACGAGCTGGAAGCGGTGCGCGCCAATCAGGGCAACACCGGCCCGCAGGCCCCCGATGTGCTGGATGTCGGCTTTGCCTTCGGTCCGCAGGCCAAGGACGAAGGCCTGACCATGGAATACAAAGTGTCGACATGGGACACGATCCCCGACAGCGCCAAGGATGCCGATGGCCACTGGTACGGCGATTATTACGGCGTGCTGTCCTTTGTGGTGAACAAGGATCTGGTCGAGAACGTGCCGCAGGACTGGGACGATCTGCTCAAGCCCGAATACGCCAATGCCGTGGCGCTGGCGGGCGATCCGCGCGCCTCGAACCAGGCGATCCTTGCGGTGATGGCCGCTGGCATGGCGGCGGGCGGCGAGGCAGGCAAGGCCTCTGGCGATGCCGGTCTTGAATTCTTCAGGCAGCTCAATGAAGCGGGCAATTTCGTCCCGGTGATCGGCAAGGCGGGCACCATCGCGCAGGGTGCGACCCCCATCGTCATCGCGTGGGATTACAACGGCCTTGCATGGCGCGACACGCTCGAAGGCAACCCGCCTCTCGAGGTCGTGGTGCCCGCCTCCGGCGTCGTCGCTGGCGTTTACGTGCAGGCGATCAGCGCCTATGCGCCGCAGCCCAACGCCGCCAAGCTGTGGATGGAATATCTCTATTCCGACGAAGGTCAGCTCGGCTGGCTGGCAGGCTACTGCCACCCGATCCGCTTCAACGACCTCGCCGCCAAGGGCGCCATCCCGCAGGAAATGCTGGACGCGCTGCCCCCGGCGGCAGCCTATGAAAAGGCCGTCTTCCCCAGCCTCGACGAGCAGGCCGCCAACAAGGAAGCCGTGACCGCCGGATGGGACAGCGTCGTCGGCGCCAACGTCCAGTAAGCCCTTTTGCCCCGCCCGGACGGTTTCGGGCGGGGTATTCCAGCGCATGACCATATCCCCAGACACCCCCGCCAAACAGGCGCGCAGAACCGGCTTGCCGCTTGGCTGGCTCGGCCTTTTGCCGTTTGCGCTGTTCGCGCTGCTGTTCCTGATCCTGCCGACGATGAACATCGTCGTCGGTGCGTTCCAGACCCCGGATGGCAGCCTGACCTTGCAGAACATCGTGAACCTGTTCCAGCCGTCGATCCTGTCGGCCTACTGGATCTCGATCCGCATCTCTTTTGCCACGGCGCTGCTGGGCTGCGTTATCGGCTTCGGCATCGCCGCCGCGGTGACGCTTGGCAATCTGCCCGCCGGGCTGCGCGGCCCGGTGATGACCTTTTCCGGCGTTGCGTCGAATTTCGCCGGGGTGCCGCTGTCCTTTGCCTTTATCGCGACGCTGGGGCGGCTTGGCCTTGTCACGGTGCTGCTGCGCGAATGGTTCGGCATCAACCTGTATTCGCTGGGCTTCAACCTGCTCAGCTTCTGGGGATTGACGCTGGTGTATCTGTTCTTTCAGATCCCGCTGATGGTGCTGATCGTCACCCCGGCGCTGGACGGGCTGCGCCGTGAATGGCGCGAGGCGTCGGACATCCTTGGCGCCACCGGGGCGCAATACTGGCGCATGGTGGCGCTGCCGATCCTGACGCCAACGCTGCTGGGCACCTTTGCGCTGCTGTTTGCCAACAGCTTTGGCGCGGTGGCAACGGCCTATGCACTGACCGGATCGTCGCTGTCGATCGTACCGATCGTGCTGTTCGCGCAGATCCGCGGAGACGTGCTGCAAGACCCGCATCTGGGCTATGCGCTGGCCTTCGGCATGATCGTGGTCACCGGCATCGCCAACGGGCTTTATGTCTGGCTGCGCGCCAAGACCGAAAGGTGGACCGTATGAAGCCGAAACTCTGGTCGTGGCTGGTGTTTCTTATCGGCTTTGCCTATTTCGCGCTGCCGCTGATCGGCACGCTGGAATTCTCGCTGCGCAAGCGGCGCGGGGAATATTCGCTCGATGCCTATGCGTGGGTGTTCGAAGACCCGCAATTCCGCGAGACCTTTGGCTATTCGGTGGTGATGGCGCTGCTGACCATCGTCTTCGGGATGCTGCTGGTGGTGCCGACGGCCTATTGGGTGCGGCTGAAATACCCGCGCCTGCGCCCGTTGTTCGAATTCATCACCTTGCTGCCGCTGGTCATCCCGCCCATCGTCATCGTGTTCGGCTATATCCGCCTGTACAACACCTCGTCCTTTCTGCCGATGACGGGCACGACCTTCGGCACCAACATGCTGTTGATGTTCGGCTACGTGACGTTGTCGCTGCCGTATATGTACCGCGCGGTGGATACCGGGCTGCGCACCATCGACGTGCGCACCCTGACCGAGGCGGCGCAAAGCCTCGGGGCAGGGTGGGTGACCATCATCGGGCGGATCATCCTGCCCAACGTGCTGATCGCGGTGATGTCGGGGGCGTTCGTGACCTTTGCCATCGTCATCGGGGAATTCGTGCTGGCGGCGCTGCTGAACCGGCCCGCGTTCGGCCCCTACATGCAGCTGATCGGGGCCAACCGGGCCTATGAACCGGCGGCGCTGGCGGTGATCGCCTTTGCCATCACATGGTTCTGCATCGGGCTGATGCAACTTGCCAGCCGCATGACCCCCCAATCCAGAGCCAAGAGGTCCTGATGTCCTTCCTTTCGCTGGATCAGCTGCGCAAATCCTTCGGGGCCACGCAGGTAGTCAAGAACTTCAACCTCGACATCGAGCAGGGCGAATTCGTCTCGCTGCTCGGGCCCTCGGGCTGCGGCAAGACCACGGTTCTGCGGATGATCGCGGGGTTCGAAAGCCCCTCGCATGGGGCCATCCGCATTGGCGATGCCGACGTGACCGCGCGGCGCCCCAACCAGCGCAACGTCGGCATGGTGTTTCAGGCCTACGCGCTGTTTCCCAACCTGACGGTGGCGCAGAACGTCGCCTTCGGGCTGAAGGTCAAGGGCGTGGGCAAGGCACAAAGCGGCGCGCGGGTGGCCGAGATGCTCTCGCTGGTCGGCCTTGGAGATTTTGGCAAGCGCTATCCGTTCCAGCTCTCGGGCGGGCAACAGCAGCGGGTGGCGCTGGCGCGGGCGCTGGCGGTGCAGCCGCAGGTGCTGCTGCTGGACGAGCCGCTCTCGGCGCTCGATGCCAAGATCCGCGTCAGCTTGCGCGAGGAAATCCGCGAGATCCAGCAGCGGCTCGGCATCACTACGGTCTTCGTCACCCATGACCAGGAAGAAGCCCTGAGCATGTCCGACCGCATCGTCGTCATGCATGGCGGCATGGCGCAGCAGATCGGCGCCCCGCACGAGATCTACTCCAGCCCTGCCAATCGCTTCGTGGCGGAATTCGTCGGGCGGCTGAACGTGCTCGATGCCGAGGTCACCGATGCTGCGCAGGGGCAAGTCAGCGTTGGCGGCATCGAAATACCGACCGGCAGGGCGCTGACGCCGGGGACTGTGCCGCTGGCGCTGCGCCCCGAGGCCATCAGCCTCGGCCCCGCGCCCGGCCACGATATCAGCTTCACCGGCACCGTGACCGAGGTGCAGTTTCTCGGCTCGGTGATCCGGGTCGGAACACATATGGGCGGCGCGCCTGTCTTGCTCGATACGTTCAACCGCACCGGGCGCCGCCCGCCGCAACTGGGCGAAAAGCTGGAATTCAGCTTCAATTCAAAGGGCGTTATCCTTCTGGAGTGATCCTGCCGCCCTTCATCTTGCCCGTTAAACTCCGGGGGAGCCGAAGGCGGGGGCAGCGCCCCCACATTTCTTCGCAAGAAGAAATCCCTCGGCGCATAACAATCCGCGCGGCGCCCGGGTCAGGGCACCGCGCGGATGTCTGCCTCAGCCCCGCGCCAGCGTCATCCCGTGCGCCGCGCCAAGCAGGCGAAATTTCTCCCGCTCAACGAATTCTGCCGCCACGCTGTTCGGCCCGTCCAGCAGGCTGCTCACCACGTAAAGCGACGAGGTCGGCATCGACGCGCCAAGCTCCTGCAGCACCGGGCGCAGGGTGAAATCGGGGGCCAGCGAATGCGCGTCCGAGCCGCCGGTGAACACCGGGATCACCACCTGCCCGAACAGTTCGCCCGCCTTGAACTGGTCGAGAAAGCTTTTGAGCAAGCCGGTCATCGCGGCCTTGTAGGTCGGCGTTGCGATGACCACGAAATCCGCGCCCAGAACCTGCGCCTTCAGTGCAGCCACATCCGGGTCGCCCCAGCCGAACAGCTTGGGCGCAACCGGTGCCAGCTCCAGCACCTCGGCGGGGGCCTCCTTGTCCAGCAGCCCGGCCAGCGCCGCGCCAAGATCCAGCGCCAGCTGGCTGGTGCGCCCCCCCGCAGAGGGGTTTCCAGAGATCAGTACAATGCTCATGATCAGAAATCCGTCAGGTTGTCGCGCAAAAGCTGGTGGGTGTATTCGGTCCGCACCAGCCCGCGACGTTGCAATTCGGGCACCAGCCCGTCGGCGATTTCCACCAGATAGCGTCGTCCGACCCGCAGCACCGGGGTGGTGATCAGGAACCCGTCGCCGCCAACCTCGGCCATGGCTTCGCCCATCTTGTCGGCCACCGACGCCGGCGTGCCGATCAGCTCCAGCGAGGACACAAGCCCACCGCCCTGCGCCGCCGCCAGTTCGCGCAGCGTCTTGCCGCTGCCCCATTGCTGGAACTTGTCCAGCGTGCCGCTTTCACCATTGGTTTCCAGCTTTTCCGGCAGCGGCTGGTCCAGATCGTATTGCGAGAAATCGATCTCGGTGATCGCGGAAATCGACGCCAGCACATCGTTGCAGAAATGGTCCGAGGTGGTCTCGCGGATGTATTTCGCCTGCGCATCCTCTTCGGTTTCGCCAAGGGTCGGGGTGATGCAGAAGAACACCTTGATCTCGTCCGGGTCGCGCCCCAGCGCAGAGGCGCGCGCACGAATGTCATCGCGGAACGCCTTCATCCCCTCGACCCCGTTGGCCACCGACACGATCGCATCAGCGTGCTGCGCTGCGAAATCGCGCCCGCGCGGCGAGGCACCGGCCTGAACGTAAACGGGCCGATGCTGCGGCGAGGGCACGGTGTTGAGCGGCCCGCGCACCTTGTAATACTTGCCCTCGTGATCGATGGTCCGCACCTTCGAGGAATCCGCATAAACGCCGTTTTCGCGATCCAGCACCACCGCATCGGCATCCCAGCTGTCGAACAGCTTGTTCACCACGTCGATGTATTCATCCGCCATTTCATAGCGCTGTTCGCGGGGGGGCAGCTTGTCCATGCCGAAATTCTGCGCCGCCAGATCCTCGGCCGAGGTCACGACGTTCCAGCCGAACCGCCCCTTGGTCAAGCTGTCGATGGTCGAAGACAGCCGCGCCAGCATGAACGGCGGGTAGGCCAGCGTCGACATGGTGGCGACCACGCCGATCTTGGATGTCGCCATGCCCATCGCCACCGCCAGCGGCGCGGGGTCATGTTTCGGGGCCATCATGCCATTGGCCAGCGAATACTTGCGGTCGGAGCCAAAGGTCTCGGGCACCATCAGCTTGTCTTCGATCATCAGGAAATCGAAACAGGCGCGCTCCAGCGTCTGCGCCATCTCGATGTAGAACTGTCCGTCCCACGGATAGCCGCCCTGCCCGAAGGGCGCGCGCCACTCATCCGGGGTGAAGTTCATGAACCATGCGAGGTGAAAGCGTTTGTCGGTCATTTGAGCCTTCCTTCAGGAGTCAGCCGGCGGCGCGGGCAAGTTGCCGCGCGAGCCGGGGTTTTGCGTCGAAATCAGAGGTGATGATCGACCCGTAGCGATGCGGCGCGTGCGGATCGTGCCGCCGCTTGTCCACCGCGATCACACGGGTGCCAAGGTGGAACGCCTCGGACAGGTCATGGGTGATCATCACCACGGTCATCTGGTGTTCGCTCCACAGCTCGAGCACCAGCTTGTGCATGGCGCGGCGGGTGCCGGGGTCGAGCGCGCCGAACGGCTCGTCGAGCAGCAGCACCTTGGGGTTCATCATCAGCGCCTGCGCGATGGCAAGGCGCTGTTGCTGCCCGCCCGACAGCTGCGCCGGGTACAGCGCCGCGTGCCCGCCAAGGCCGACCCGGTCCAGCATGTCCTGCGCGCGCGCCTTCAGCAGCTGACGTGCCTTGCCAACCAGCCGCCCCGTAAAGGGCGCGGCCTGCCATTCTGGCCCGGTCATCACATTGCCGATCACCGTGCGATGCGGCAGCACCGAATAGCGCTGAAACACCACGCCCCGGTCCGGCATCGGCTCTGGCGCGATGGGCGCGCCGTCGATCAGGATGCGGCCCGAACTCGGCGCTTCCTGACTGAGCAGCATCCGCAGCAATGTTGTCTTGCCCGCGCCGGACGGGCCGACCACGGCAAGGAATTCATTGTCCTCGATCGTCAGCGACAGGTTCTCGAGCACGATGGTGTCGCCATAATGCTTCGAGACGTTCTCGAATTCGATGAGCGCCATGTCAGCCGCCCTCCTTGAAACGTGTCCATGGAATGGCGTCATGGGTGCGGCGCAGCAGGTAATCGATGGCAAAGGCCAGCAGGGTGATCCACAGCACGTATGGCAGGATCACATCCATCGCCAGATAGCGGCGCACAAGGAAGATGCGATAGCCAAGCCCCGCCTCGGCGGTGATCGCCTCGGCGGCGATGACGAACAGCCATGCCGCGCCCAGCGACAGGCGCACCGAGGAAATCAGCCGCGGGAACACCTGCGGCAGCACCAGCCCAAGGATCATCTGCCAGCTTGACGCGCCCAGCGTCTGCGCCTTGACGATCTGCTCGCGCGGGATCTCGGCCACCCGCAACATCACGTCGCGGATGATGAAGGGCGCGATGCCGAACACGATCAGCACGGTTTTCGACAGCTCGCCAAGCCCGAACAGGATGAACAGGATCGGCAGCACCGCCAGCGGCGGGATCAGCGAAAACGCCGCAAAGAACGGCTCGAACAGCGCGCGCAGAAACGGGATGAACCCAACCAGCACGCCGATCACCAGCCCGATGAGGGCGGAAATCCCAAGGCCCACGCCAAGCCGCGCAAGGCTGGCCCATGTGTCGGCCCAGAACAGCCGGGTGCCGGTGGCCCGGTCGATATCGAACATCAGCCGCGACATGGCCGAGGTAAAGGCGTTCAGCCCCGGCATCAGCTTGTCGGGCCCGTCAGCGCCGCGCGCGTCGGCGGCAAGCGCATAGATGGCAATAGTCAGAACGAAAGGCAGCGCGCCCATCAGGATCTTCATCCTGCGGGACGGGTGCCGGTTGATCACGCGGCGCATGGCATGTCCTTGCAAGGGGCGCCCCTGTCACAGGGCGCCCGTAGGGGTCAGATGTCGCCTGCGGCGGCCATCTCGGCGAAGCTGGCGTCAAAGCGCAGCTTGACGTTGCCCGGATCGCCCAGCGTGTTGCCGCCAACCTCGATGCCGATCTCGTCGACCGATGCAGCGCCCGCGCCGAACAGCCCTTCGTCAAAGCTGAAGGTGCGCACCTTGTCCATGATCTCCACCGAGCTGTCGGCGCTCAGGAACGCCGCCGCATCGCCGGGGGTGTAGAAGAAATGCGTCTGGTCGGCCTGTCCGGCAAAGCCTGCAAGGTCTGTGCCCATGGCCGATGCCATGATCTCGTGCATCGGGCCATCCTTGGCCTCTTCGCCCTGCATCACCGCCATCGCCTCGTACCATGCGCCGGTGACGGCCTTGCCGAATTCCGGGTGCTCGGCCAGCGTGTCGGTGCGGGCGATGAACACGTCCATGATCTCGCCGGGGATCTGCGAGCTGTCGAACAGCACCTTGCTCTCGGGCACCTGATCCAGCATCTCGGCCACGATGGGGTTCCAGCTGGCGGCGTGGTTCATGCTGTCCTGGGTGATGAAGGCCGCGCCGATTTCGGCGTCCGAGATGTTGACGGTCTTGACCCGCCACGGCTCGTCGATGCCGGCCTCGGCCAGCGCGCGGTTCAGCAGGTAATGCGACACCGAATATTGCAGCAGGTAGACCTCGTCATCCAGCAATGCCTCGACGCTGTCGACCGAGCGCGACAGCAGCGCGTCGTTGCCGTTGGAATAATCTGTCACCAGAAAGATCGAGGTGTCGACCCCGCCCGCCGCCGGCATGGTCAGCGCGTCCATCCCGGCCACCGCGACCGCATCAAGATCGCCCGCGATGAACTGGTTGATCGAACCGACGTAATCGTTGATCTGGATCAGCTCGACGTCGATGCCGTATTTCTCGCCCCAGGCGTCCATCAACCCTTCGGCCTTCATGTAGGCCAGCGGCATGAAACCGACATAGACCACGTACCCCACTTTGAAGGTTTGCTTTTCCTGCGCAGCGGCAGGCGATGTAAAGGCGATGGCCGCGGCGGTGCCGAGCAGGGCAAGGGTCGTGGGAAAGCGCATGGGCAAATGTCCTCGGGAAGCTGTTCGCGTTAACTCATCGCCCTACTGAGCGAGCGCTTAGTTGCGAAATCAAGCTTTTCCCGCACATCTTTTTGCTGTTACCAATCGTTTGATCAGTAATGCAGCAAGAGAGGCCCCGATCATGGCGAAAGCCGCCAAGCGCCAGCGCATGGACCCCACCGCGCGCCGGGTGCAGATTCTCGAGGCGATGCTGGCGCTCTGCGAAAAACAGCATTTCGCGGCGATCCCGATGCGGCGGCTGGCCGCTGAATGCGGGGTCAACATGGCGCTGCTCTATCATTACTTCGACAGCAAGGAGGCGCTGGTGCTGGCCGCCCTGCGCCACGCCATCGACGATTTCATCGTGCAGTTCGAGGATCTGCCGGTTGATCCCGCCGCACCGCTCGGCGCGGCGGATGCGTGGTTCGAGGCCAATATCGAAACCGCGCCGCGCCTTGTGCGCATGGTCAAGCTGATGAATGATTTCGCCTCGGACGGGCACCGTGACCCCAAGGCGTCGGCCATGGTCGATGAATTCTACGCCCGCGAGCGCGACACCCTATGCGCCGCGATCCGCACGGGCATTGCGCAGGGGCGGTTCCGGGCGCTGGATGCGGATCGCACCGCGTGGCTGACCTCGATCGCCATCGACGGCATCTTCTTTGGCGGCCCGGCGCGCAACGATTACGACTTCGCCGGAAATCTGCGGGCGTTGCGGGCGCAGCTGCTCGAGTCGCTGGCGCCTTAGCGCCAGCCTTGCGGTGTTTCGCTCAGCAGGGGCGTGTCGAACACGCCTTCCAGCGGCGGGCCTTGCAGGTCGCGCCAGCGCTCGGTCTGGCGCATCGCGACGCCCATGACCACGGGCGTGCAGCCGACGCCCTGCAACAGCGCCAGCCCCGCCGTCAGCGACGCGCCGGAACTGGCCACATCGTCGATCAGCGCCACCCGGCGGCGTTCCAGCAGCGGCACCATGCGCGGATCGAGATACAGCCGCTTGTCGGCCCCCGGAGAGGTGATCGAGCGCATCGGCACCGACAGCGCCTCGTCGTACCAGAATTTGCGCGATGTCCCGAGCGGCAGCATGCGCGCATGCCCCAGCCGCGCCGCCACCTGCCGCGCAAGGCCCAACCCCAGCGTCGGCAGGCCGATGACCACCTCGGGCTCATAGGGGCGCAGGCGGGTCGCAAGCTGCTCGGCCAGCGTTTCCTCAACCTCGAAACTCGCCTGATTGAGGATCAGCGAGGCGATGCCCTTGCCCTCGCCAAGCGCCCGGATCGGCAGCCAGAGCAGGCGCCCGTCGGGCATCTGTGCAGGATAACGATCGTGCCAAGGCGATGAGGGGGCAGGGCCGGGCGCAAACTCCTGCCAGAAGTGATGGGACAACATGTTTTCGACTTTCCGCTTTAGTCTCCGGGGCGTAGCATGGTCGGCATGACAAAGCACCCCGATTTTGACCTCCCCGCCCTTGTCGCGCTGCGGCGCGATCTGCACGCCCACCCGGAACTGGGTTTCGAAGAACATCGCACCGCCGCGCTGGTCGCGGAGCGGCTGCGCGCGCTGGGCCTAGAGGTGACAACCGGCATCGCGGGCACCGGCGTTGTCGGCACGTTGCGCGGCACCGGGCGCGCCATCGGTTTGCGCGCCGACATGGATGCGCTGGCGATGCCGGAAAGCTCGGGCAAGCCATGGGCGTCGACCGTGCCGGGGCAGATGCATGCCTGCGGTCATGACGGGCACACCAGCATGTTGCTTGGCGCGGCCGAGGTTCTGGCCGCCGCGCCCCCGGGCATCACGGTGCATTTCATCTTTCAGCCCGCCGAAGAGGGGCGCGGCGGTGCCAAGGCCATGGTCGAGGCCGGGCTGTTCCAGCAATTCCCCTGCGACATGGTCTTTGGCCTGCACAACATGCCGGGGCTGGCCTGCGATGAAATGGCGGTGGTGCCGGGGCCGCAGCTGGCCAGTTCCGACAGCTGGACGCTGACCCTGCGCGGCGAGGGAACGCATGGGGCCAAGCCGCATCTGGGCCGCGATCCGATCCCGGCGGCGGGGATGTTCCTTGCGGCGCTGCAAACGGTGACCGGGCGCATCGTCGATCCGCTGCAACCGGCGGTGGTCAGCGCCTGTTCGCTGCGCGCTGGCGATCCCAAGGCGCTCAACGTGATTCCCGACGTGGTCGAGATCGGCGGCACCGCGCGCGCCTACACGCCGCTGGTGCGCGATCAGCTCGAAGAGGGCATCGGCCGACTGGCCCACGGCATTGCCGCCGCGCAGGGGCTGGAGGCCGAGTATACCTTCATCCGGCGCATTCCGCCGGTGGTGAACGAGGCGTCGGCGACGCAGGTGGCGCTGGCCGCCGCACGGCGGGCGCTGCCCAAGGTGCGCACCGAATTCCCGCCATCGACCGCCGGCGACGATTTCGCCTTTTTCGCGGGCGAAGCGCCGGGCTGCTATGTCTGGCTTGGCAACGGCCCGGCGCAGGACGGCGCGCTGCATCACAACACCGGCTATGATTTCAACGACGCCGCCCTGCCGTCGGGCGTTGCCTTCTGGGTGGCGCTGGCTAGAGAAGCGGCGTCGTAAGCAGCCGTCCCGCCTGCGGGTCGGCGATGCCCAGATCGGTCTGGTGCGGCCCCTTGTTGCAGGCCAGCGTCGCCCCGACGAGGGCCTTGAACACGAGGTAGGGCGGCTGCCAGTCGACCACCTCATCCATGGCGCGGCGCAGCTGTTCAAGCGCCTCGGCAACTTCGGGCAGCGGCGCTTCGGACACGAGGCCCGCCACCGGCAGCGGCAACAGCGCGCTGACCTTGCCCTGCGTTGCCACCGCCATACCGCCGCCGCAGGCGATCAGCGCATTGGCCGCCGCCGCCATGTCGGCGGGGTCTGCGCCAAACACGGTAAGGTTGTGGCTGTCATGGCTGACCGTGGTGGCAAAAGCGCCGCGCCAGTCGCCCCAGCCGGTCAGCAGGCCGACCCTTGGCACGACGGGCACGCGCCCGTGCCGGTGCAGCACCGCGATGCGGGTTGCGCCCTTGGGCAGCAGCACGCGGCCATCGGCAACCTGCGCGTCGATCTCGCCCCATTGGGTAAAGCGGGGCCGGTCGATGCTGGCAAGCCGCGCCTGCGGGCCGGGCGCCGCGATTTCAAAGCTGTCGGGCGTCACCGGGGGCAGCGCCATGCTGCCGCGCAGTCGCGCCGGGATCGGCAGGGGCGCGGCCTCGCGCAGCGGCGCGCCGTCCACCAGCACGGTGCTGGCGCGGAAATCTTCCAGCGCTTTGGTCAGCACGATGTCGGCCCGCCGCCCCGGCGCGATCAGCCCCAGATCGGTGCGCCCCAGTTTGGCCGCCGCGTTATACGTCGCCGCCTGAAGCGCCCAGAGCGGTGGCAGCCCGTAACCGATCATCCGCCGCAGCATGTCATCAAGGCCGCCTGCGCTCAGCAGATCGTCGGGGAAGGTGTCGTCGGTGCACAGGGTCAGCGTCGGCGGCAGCTGTGGCAGCGCCGCCAGCGCCTGCGCGATCTCGGGGAGCAGGTGATCATGCGAGCCGCGCAATTCGATCCACAGCCCGGCGCGCAGCTTTTCCATCAGATCGCCGGCAGAGGTCAGCTCGTGATCCGATCCGATCCCCGCCGTGACAAAGGCTTGCAGCTCGGCCCCGCTCAGCCCGCGCGCATGACCGCAAAGCGGCTTGCCCGATTCCAGCGCCGCCGACAGGATACCGCGCATCCGGGGCGCGCGGGAAATCACCGCGCCCATGTCCATGACCTCGGCCAGCCCGTGCATGTCACCCCGGGCGAGCAGCGCGGCGATCACCTCGCCGTCGAAATCCGCGCCTGCGGTTTCGTATCCCGGCGCCGAGGGCACGCAGGACGGCACCAGCGGCAGCAGCCGCGCGCAGGCGTTGGCGGCGGCATCGGCGGCATAATCCAGCCCCTCGACCCCGGCCACATTGGCAAATTCATGCGGGTCCCACACCATCGTCGTCACCCCGCGCGGGGCGACATGGGCGGCATAGGTTTCCGGCGTGATCATCGAGCTTTCGACATGCATATGCGTGTCGATCAGCCCCGGCGCGGCGATCAGGCCGCTGGCGTCAAGCACCCGGGCCGCATCGCTGCGCGTGCCGGGCGCGTGGACCGACGCGATCATCGGCCCGATGATGCCGATATCGGCCGGGCGCAGCTCGTGCAGCAACACATCGGCAACGCGCGCCCCGGTGATCAACAGGTCAAACGGCGCATCGCCGCGCGCGGCGGCGATGGCGCGGTCGCGCAGTTCGGCAGTGTTCAGATCGCTCATGATGTCTCCCATAGTGCCGACAGGCACAGATCGCGCACCGCATCGGCATCAAGCCCGGCAATGACACGATGCGCCCCGTGCGGCGCGACGATGGTCTGGCCCAGACGTTCGGCATCGTGCAGCTCGACGCTCAGCGATACGTCAGAGAGGCTGAACAGCCGGGGCGCGACCAGCAGCGCCGCCGCGACCGGATCATAAAGCGCCATGCCGGAGCGCCCGCGCGACAGCCCGATATCCAGATAGCCGCCCATAAGATCGCGCATCGGCTGCGGCAGGGGGGCGATGTGCTGTTCCTCGATCACCACGCGGCGGCAAGGTTCCAGATCGACCATGTCGATCGGGATGCCGCGCGAGAGCAGCACCGCCAGCGCCTCGGGGTCGGCGATGGCGTTGAATTCCGCATGTTCGGTATGATTGCCGCGCCCGGTCGCGCCGCCCATCCATGTGATGCAGCCTATGTTGGCGCAAAGCTCGGGGTGGGCCAGCACCAGCGTCGCAAGGTTGGTCAGCGGTCCCAGCGCAAGGATCTGCGCATCAGAGCGCCCGTCGAGCCAGCCTGCCAGCGCCGGCAGGGCCGGGGCGAGCGGGCGGTCTGGAACCTCTGGCAGACGCGCGCCGCGCGTCGGCTGGCCGCTGGCGCCAAGGATGCGCTCGGCGGTCTCGGTCTCGCCAAGGATGGCGCACCCGGCGCCCTGCACCGGATCGGGCCAGCCGAAGGCGGCGCAGGCGGCCAGCGCGTTGGCGCGCACCGCCGGGATCTCGGCGCAGCCAAAGACAAGGCTGATGCCGTCGATCCCCAGCCGCTGTGCCAGCAGCAGCGCGGCAAGGTCATCGACCCCCATGTCGGTATCAACCCAGATGCCCATGTCAGTTCAGCCTTTCCAGCCGCACCGCGCGCTCGGGCGGCAGATCAAAGGCGATGGTCTCGCCCATGCGCAGGGGCGCCGCCGAAACAGGCGCATCGGCCTTGATCTGACCCAAAGCGCTGCCCAGCACGTATTCGCGCCGCTCGCCGGCAAAGGCGGTGCCGATCACCGTACCCTGATGCGGCCCCGTGCCCAGCACCACCGCGCCGGGCCGCCACGCAAGGCCGCCGCCAGCCTCGTCGGGCAGGATGGTTTCGAAACCAACGAAATCGGCAGCAAAGCCCGACACCGGGGCGGAATAGATCTCTTCGGGCGTGCCGAGCTGTTCGATGGCGCCGCCTTTCATCAGCACAATGCGATCCGACAGCGCCAGCGCCTCGGACTGATCATGAGTGACAAAGATCATGGTGATTCCGGTCTCGCGCTGGACCCGCTGCAATTCCATCCGCATATCAAGCCGCAGCCGCGCGTCGAGGTTCGACAATGGCTCGTCGAGCAGCAGCACCTTGGGCTGCATCACGAGGCTGCGCGCCAGCGCCACGCGCTGCTGCTGGCCGCCCGACAGATCCTTGGGCGCGCGGTCGGCAAACGCCTCCAGCCCCACGGTGGCCAGCCCGCTGCGCACCTTGGCATCCAGATCGGATTCCGAGCGCAGGCGCAGCCCGAAGGCGACGTTCTCGTAAACCGTCAGGTGCGGGAACAGCGCGTAGCTTTGAAACACCAGCCCGATGTCGCGCTTGGAGGGCGGCAGGCGGGTGACATCGCGCCCGTCGATGGTGATGCGCCCGGCGCGCGGGCTCATCAGCCCGGCGATGGCGCGCATCGTGGTGGTCTTGCCGCAGCCCGACGGGCCCAGCAGAGACACCAGCTCTCCTTGCGCGATGGTCAGGTTCAGCTTGTCCACCGCGATGGTGGACCCGTAGGCGAGGGTCAGCCCCTCAAGGGAGACAAAGTCAGACATATTTCGAAAATCCAAGAAAGCGTTCCGCGCACAGGATGATGCCGATGGACAGGAACGCCAGCAGCGCGGCAAGGGCGGCGACAGAGGGGTCGTAGTTGATCTCCATATAGGCGATCATGTCGATAGGCAGGGTGCGCACGCCCGGCCCCGACAGGAACAACGACACCGGCACTTGATTGAACGAGGTCACGAAGCCGAGGATGAAGGCCGCAAGGATGCCGCCGCGAATGTTGGGCAGCACCACCTTGGTCACCGCCTGAAGACGGGTGCAGCCAAGGATCAGCGCGGCTTCTTCCATGTCGGCGCGCAGGTTCTCCATGCTGGCCGACACCACGCGCACCGCATAGGGCAGCACCAGCGCGGTATGGGCAAGGAACAGCGCCGCCAGCATCCCGAGGCCCGTAGGCAGCACCAGATAGCGCAGCAGGGCAAGGCCGACGATGATGCCCGGCACGATGATCGGCGAGGAGACGATCAGGCGCACCGCTTCGGCCCCCGGCACCTTGTAGCGGGTCATGGCGTAGCTGGCCGGAATGCCTAGCGCCAGCGCGGCGGCGGTGCCGCCCACCGCAAGGAACATCGACACCGCAAAGGACATGCGGAAGCTGTCGATCTGGAACACCTTGGCGTACCATTTCAGCGACAGCCCGTCGGGCGGAAAGGCAAGGTTGTTGCCCGCCGACAGCGACGCCGCGATGATGATGAGGAACGGCCCGATCAGGAAGGTCAGCACCGTTCCAAGGATCAGCCAGCTGGGCAGTCGGGTCATCGGCGCGCCCTCGCGGTTGCCATGCGTTTCAGAACGATATTGGCCGAGAACGCCATGACGATCAGGATCATCGCGATGACGGCGGCCGAGGCGAAATCATTGGCCACGGTGACCCGCTGATAGAGCAGGGTTTCCAGCATCAGCACCTTTGATCCGCCAAGGATCGCCGGCGTGATGTAAGCGGTCATCGAGCCGGTAAACACCAGCGTTCCGCCCACCACCAGCCCTTCGCGGGTTAACGGCAGGATCACCTTGAAGAACACCTGCACCCAGTTGGCCCCAAGCACCCGCGCGGCGGGCACCGCATCGCGGGGCATGTTCTCCATCGCCGAGATCAGCGAGATGATCATCAGCGGCAGGAACAGCTGCAACAGGCCGATGAATACGGCGGTTTCGGTGAACAGCAGCCGCAGCGGCGTGTCCATCAGCCCCGATCCTACGAGGATCTGGTTGACGAAACCGGTGCGCCCAAGGATCACCAGCCACGCATAGGTGCGCGCCACCGGCGAGATCATCAGCGGCAGCGTCACCAGCGCAAACATCCGCCCGCGCGAGGCGGGAGGAAGCGAGACGATGGCAAAGGCGGTGGCGTAGCCGATGATGGCCGACACCCCGGCCACCAGCGTCGCCAGCTTGAGCGTGCGCAAAAACACCACCCGGTTGCGGTCGCTGGCGAAGAAATCGATATAGGGGGCAAGCGTCCAGCCTTCGGCGCCCCGAAAGCCTTCGGACAGCAGAATGATCACCGGCGCCAAGAACAGCGCCGCGGCGAAGACCGCCGCGGGCATGGCAAGGGCAAGGCCGATGCGACGGTCTTCAAACATTATTTCATCACCGTCGCGTTCCACTGGTCGAGCCAGGTTTCGCGCGAATCGAGGATCACGTCAGGCGGCAGAAGTTTCAGCTGCGCAACGGTCTCGGCGCCGTAGGTCAGGTTGTCGGCGATGTCATCGGACACCACGACCTCGGCATTGGCAGGGCTGTCGACCAGCGACTCGGCCAGTTTGGTCTGCACTTCGGTCGACAGCCAGAAATCCATGAACCGCGTCGCCAGCGCCTCGTTGCCGTTGTTCGCGGTCATCACCATGACGTTCATGCCGCCGGTCTGGCCTTCCTTGGGGGTGGCCCAAGCCATCGGCAGGCCGTTGTCCTTGAAGCTGGCCCATGCAAAGCGTCCGATCGGGGCGGCCCAGATTTCCTCTTGCTGCATCAGCTGCGCAACCTGCGAGGATCTGACGTAAAAGGTCACGATATCGTCGGCCTGTTCTGCCACCGCGTTGGTCGGGGTTGACAGGGCGTAATCCGCATCGCCAAGCGCCTCGCCGATCATCAGCAGCGCGGGCGCGCCCTGATTGGTGGTGATGTCGGGCAGCGCCACGTTGCCGGCCAGCTCGGGCGACAGCAGGTCGGCCCAGCTATCGATGGTGACCTTGTCAGAGCGATAGACGATGGAGGTGGCGTAGAAGGTGTAGCCAACGCCAAGATGATCGCCGAGCGGATCCTTGGCGATGTCATAGAGCTTGTCGTAATTGCTCAGCGCGGCAGTGTCGATCGGCGCAAGCAGATCCTTGCGGGCGGCGGACAGCGCGTCATGGGTGGACAGCACCGCCATGTCGATCACCGGGTTCTCCTTGTTGGCCTCGATCTTCGCGAGGCGCTCGACCGAGTTCCCGGTCTCTACGACGATCTTGCAGTCGCAGATTTCCATGAACGGGTCGTAAACGATCTCTTGAAATTCATCCTGCGCAAAGCTGTAGACCGAGATGGTCAGCGTGTCTTCAGCCTGCGCGGCGCCGGCGGCGATGGCCAGCGCGCTGGCGGTGGCGAGCGTTCTTGCAAGTGTCATTGGTCTCTCCTGTTGGTGGTTTGCGTGCTTCCACGGGGGATCAGGTACATCGGAACGGTGCGGGGCGCGATGGCGGGCTGGCCGTTCAGTCCGGCCTCCAGCGCATCCAGCGCGCCTTGGGCGATGGCGGGCAGGTCCTGCGCCACGGTGGTCAGGCCGGGCGCGATCAGTGCGGCGAAGGCATGGTTGTCAAAGCCGGTCACAGCCATGTCCTGCGGCAGGCGCAGCCCCGCCGCCGCAAGCCGCGTCAGCAGCGGCAGCGCGATCAGATCCGATGTGCAGGCCAGCGCCGTAGCGCGCAGCGCCGCGGGGGCGGGCAGGGGGCCATCGTCGAGCCAGTGCACCGCCGCGCCGGGCAGCGCGTCGATCATCCCCGCCACGCGATCCGCCTGCACCCGCGAGGTGCGGCTTTGCCCGACGATAAGGATGTCGCTGTGTCCGGCCTCAAGCAGGTGTTGCATGACAAGCCGCCCGCCGCCGACATGATCGGCATTGATCCGGCTGGCAGGGTTGGAGGCGGCGTCGATCACCGCAACCGGCACGGCAAGATCGGGCACCAACGTGCCCCGGCGCGGCACCAGCACCAGCGCATCGGCGCCTTGGCGCACCAGCCGGTGCAGCGCGTCATCCTGCGCGGCGGGCTCGCCCCGGCTGTCGGCGATCAGCACCCCCATGCCGCGCGCCTGCGCTTCGGCCTCGATGGCCTGCGCCAGCGCCGGAAACAGCGGGTTGGCGATATCGGGCAGCACCAGCCCGATGACTCCGCTGCGCCCGGTGCGCAGCGCCCGCGCGCTGGGCGAGGGCGCATAGCCCATGCGCGTCGCGGCATCCCGGATGCGGGTCTTGAGATCCGCTGACATGCGCCCCTTGCCCGACAGCGCATTCGACACCGTCGCGGTGGACACGCCGAGCGCCTGCGCAAGATCCTGAAGCTTCGGGGTCATTTCGAGCCTTGATTAATCGATTAATCAGCGTGTGGCCCGAAACCCTTGGCCAAGGCAAGACCAATACGCCGGAAAACGTGATCCGGGTGCCGGGGCTGGTCACAAAATAGGCAAACCCGCCCTCAGGGCATGGCGCTGCCGCCGTTCACCCCGAAACATTGCCCGGTGATGAACCCCGCCTCTTCGCCCGCAAGGAATCGCGCCATGGCGGCGATGTCGCCGGGCTGGCCGTAGCGGGCCAGCGGCGAGGCAAGGTCCATTGCGATCTGCTCTGGGCTCATCGAGGCGGGCGCGGTCATGTCGGTCTCGATCGGCCCCGGAGCGATGGCGTTGACCAGAATGCCGGGGGCCAATTCGCGCGCCAGCGCCTTGGTCAGCGACAGGATCGCCCCCTTCGAGGCGCAATAGGCCACAAGGTCTGCGCGCCCGACCAAGGCCAGCTCGGAGGCGATGTTGATGATGCGCCCCGCATCCGAGCGCCGGGAAAATTCGCGGCAATTGAGGAAACAGCCCCGTAGGTTCACCGCGATCACCTTGTCGAAATCCCCGGCGCTCGTGTCGCGCAGCGGTGCCTCGTGCAGGATGCCAGCGTTGTTGACCAGAATATCCGGCGCACCGAACCGGGCAAAGGCGGCGTCGTGAAAGGCGATGACTTGCGCCTCGTCCGAAACATCGGCGGCAAACCCCATCGCCTCGCCCTGTGCGTCAAGCGCGGCGAGGGTTGGCCCGGCGGCGGCGTCACCGGGGTGACAGAACGCCACTCGCGCTCCGGCCGCCGACAGCGCCAGCGCGATGGCGCGCCCGATCCCGCGGGAGCCGCCGGTGACCAGCGCGGTCTTGCCCTGCAGAGTCATGCCATCACCTCGCCGCGGTCGATGGTGATCGCCTGCCCGGTGATGTTCGCCGCGCCGTCCGAGGCAAGATACAGGTACAGCCCGGCGATATCGTCGGGGTCCATCAGGCCGGGCAAGACCTGTGCGGCGGAAAGCTCTGCCGCGACCTCGGCTTCGGAGCGGTTGGATGCGCGCGCCATCTCCCGCAGCGAATTCATCGCCGGGCCGGTGCGCACCCAGCCGGGGCAGACCGCGTTGACCCGGATGCCGCGTGGCCCCAGCTCATGCGCCCAAGTGCGGGTCAGGCCCAGCGTGGCGTGTTTGCTTGCGACATAGGCGGCAAACTCTGGCACCGCCGTGCGCGCCCAGATCGACGCGGTGAGGATCACCGAGGCGCCCTCGCTCAGCCGATCACGCAGCGCCCCGGTGACATTGCGCGTGCCGGTGACGTTGACGGCAAGGACGCGCTCGAAGGTTTCATCGCGCCCCGGGATCAGCGGGGTCGGGCGCTCCAGCCCGGCGTTGTTCACCAGCACATCCAGCGGGCCGGTATCGGCCAGCGCCGCGCTCACCGCCTCGGCATCGGATATGTCGCACTGTATCGCCCGCGCGCCGGGCAGGGCGGTGTCGTGAATCGCCGGGCTGTCCGCAAGCACGGTCAGCGTCGCCCCCGCCGCATGAAAGGCGCGCGCGATGCCAAGGCCGATGCCGCTGGATGCGCCGGTGACAAGCACCCGCTGCCCGCTGAAGTCAAACCCGATCCTGCCGCCCATGAAATGCCCTTTCGTTTGCGGGCTGACGCTACAGAGTGAAATAGTTTATTCAATAAAAAATTTGTTGCGGTTAAGCTGATGCGAAAGGATCGCCATGGCCAGCCTGCGAAATCGCCAGAAACAGGATCGCCGCCGCGCCATCATGGACGCGGCGCAGACGCTGTTCGCGCGGAACGGCTATGGCGCGACCACCGTCGAGGATATCGCCGCCGCCGCCGGGGTCAGCCATGTGACGGTGCACAATTACTACGGCACCAAGGCGGGCGTGTTGCTGGCGATGGTCGCGCAAAGCGATGCGCAGCTGCTGGACCGGCTTGCGGCGGTGCTGCCCGCGCAGGCCGATGCGCTGACGCTGACCGTGGCCTTTGCCCGGCAGATCATGCTGCACGCCGATCAGGGCCTTGGCCGCGCCACGTGGCGACAGGTGCTGGCCGCCGTCGCCGCCGAGGCCGGATCTGCGGCTGCGGCAGAGTACGCAGCGCTGGACGGGGCGCTGGTTCAGGCGCTGGCACAGCGCCTTGATGCTGCGCCCGCCGCCGCCGCGCTGTTCGATCTGATCAATGCGCGGTTCCAGCGCTTCGTCACCTCCGATCAAAGCGTCGATGCGGCCTGCGATGCGCTGCGCCGCGACCTGTCGGCGCTGTTGTCCCTGTCCTGAAAGGCTTTCCATGTTCCTCAACCCGATCCAATGGCCCGAAGGCCGCCCCGTCGCCGCCTGCGTCAGCTTCGACATTGATGCCGACAGTCTGATCCGCTGCGCTCGGCCCGAGGATGCCGAGCTGCGGCTTCAGCCGATCTCGATGGGTCGTTACGGGCCAACCGTCGCGGTGCCGCGCATCCTTGAGACCTATCGCCGGTTCGGCCTGCGCCAGACCTTTTTCATGCCGGCCTGGGTGATGCAGAACTACCCCGACACGGTCGAGGCGATCCTCAAGGACGGGCACGAGATCGGCCATCATTCGTGGTGCCACGAAGACCCGATGAGCCATTCCGACGCCCATGAGGCCGAGCTGTTCGAACGCGCGCTCGAGGTGCATGTGGCGATGACCGGGCGCAAGCCGCGCGGCTACCGCGCGCCGGTCTATTCGATCACCCCTGCCATGGTGGACCGGCTGATCGCCCATGGCTTCCTGTACGACAGCTCGATGATGGCCGACGATCTGCCCTATCTCGTGCAGAGCGAACGGGGCAGCCTGATCGAGATGCCGCCGCATTGGGGCACCGACGACTGGCCGCCCTTTGCCCATTTCGCCGAGATCGATTACCTGATGCCGGTGCGCGCACCGTCCGACGGCATCCGCGCCTTTGCCGAGGAATTCGACGCCATGCTCGAGGTGGGCGGCTTCTGGATGCCGGTGCTGCACCCGTTCCTGACCGGTCGTCTGGCGCGCTGGCGCGAGATGGAAAAGCTGCTGGAGCGGGTGGTGGCCAGCGGCGCATGGCTGGCCCCGTTGGAAGACATCGCCGCTCATGCCGCCGCGCAGCCGCTGCGCCTTGAGGCGATCTGAGCCACCTCCCCGCAATGGGCGGTGCAAACCCCGCTGGCAGCGCTGGACTTCACCGGCGATCTCGGCCATCCCTGTCCCGAATATCTGACCGGAGGACGACATGGCAGACGGAACCTTTGCAGTCTTGATGCTCATTGCAGGGCTGACCGACATGGGCGTGAACCACTGTGGCACCGCCTCGGGCTGCGTTGGCGCGGGCGATGTGGCACCGCGCGTGGCCTTTTCGGCGGGCAGCTCGCTGGAGCGTCGCGCCGACACGGGCGCCGAGGCCTATCTGCGCTACGATCTGAGCCGCACCATTGGCCCGTTCGGGCAGGCGATGGGCCTGTCGCTGGGCGAGGAAAGCGGCGCATGGGTGGGCTATGGCCTGACATGGGGCACCAGTCTCGGCAACTCGCCCTTTTACACCGAGTTGCACGTGATGCCGGGGCTGTACGCCGCCTCCGACAGCTTTGATCTGGGTGGTCCGATCGAATTCCGTTCGGGAATCGAGCTGGGCTATGAGGCGGACAATGGCTGGCGCTACGCACTCAGCTACGATCACCGCTCGAACGCGCAGATCTACGACAACAACCCCGGCATCGAAACGGTGCAGTTCCGGGTGTCGATGCCGATCCGCTAGGGCTGGCTCAGGCGCGATTGCCGCAACCGCTGCAACGCGCCGTTACGGATCGCCAGCGGGTGCACCACGCCGATCTGCGCGGGCACCTCGGGCAGATTCAACAGGCGCGCAATCGCCAGCCGGTGCGCGCCGCCCCCCGCCCGCATCGGCGTGCCGTCTCGGGTGATATGCACAAAGATGCCGCCATGCTCGCGGCGAAAATAATCGGGCAGCTCGACCTTTGCCAGCAGCCGCCCGCGGGCGCGGGTTTCCTCGTAAAGCCGGTCAAGGGCGGCATAGCGTGCCAGCAGGTCTTCGCGTGTGGCGCAATCGTCGGGCACATGCCCGGCCTCGATTTCCTTCAGCAGTCTTTCGAACAGTGGCGTGTCTTCCCAGCGCACACCGTCGTTGAAATGCATCGCGATGCTGACATATTTGGAATCATCCTTCAGCGGCACAAGCGACAGATCCCAGTCGCCATCCATGATCATGCCGCTGTGCCGCCGCCGGCGGCGCGGGCCCCGCCCGGCGGCGCGCTGCATCATTGCATTGGGGTCGACATAGACGCATTCGTCGGACCGGGGCGCATCGGGGCCATAGCGCCGCACGTTCAGCCAGTCGCGCACAGCCTTGCGCGGCACATGGGCCCGCAGATCGCGCAGCCAGTTGACCGGGTGCAGGGTGGGGTGATCGGCGAAAGCCATGCGCGGCGTCTCCATGACGGTTCGATGACGATCATGTAACGCCAGTGCTGCATTTTCAAGTCGCGCTCAGCGGGATGTTGCGCTCTGGGCGATATGGCGGCCACAGGCCGCGCCCGAAGACCATGCCCATTGGAAGTTGTACCCGCCGAGCCAGCCGGTCACGTCCACCGCCTCGCCAATGGCAAAAAGCCCCGGCACCGCCTTTGCCTCCATGGACTTCGACGACAGCGCGTCGGTGGAAATTCCGCCAAGGGTGACCTCGGCGGTGCGATAGCCCTCGGTGCCCTGCGGGCGCAGCTCCCATGATTTGAGCGCCTGCACCAGCGCATCGACGCGCAGATCCGACAGATCGCCGATATTGCCCGACAGATCGATTTCCTGCGCCAGCAATGGCACGAGGCGCGCGGGAAGGGGGCCTTGCAGCTCGCTGACAAGAGCGCGCCGCCCGCGGCTGCGTCGTGCCTCGCGCAGCAAGGCGCCAAGGTCGGTGCCGGGCAGCAGATCGACCTGCACCGGCTCGCCCTCGTGCCAGTAGCTCGACAGTTGAAGCACCGCTGGCCCGGACAAACCGCGATGGGTGAACAGCATCGCCTCGTCAAATCCGGCGCGCTCGTTGAACATCCGCACCGGCAGCGACAGCCCGGCCAGCGTTGCAAAACGGCCATCGGCGAACGTAAACGGCACCAGCCCCGGCCGTTGCGGCACTAGATCAAGCCCGAAACGCCGCGCAATATCACAGGCAAGCCCACTCGCGCCCATTTTCGGTATCGACCGACCGCCGGTGGCCAGTACCAGATTGCGCGCGCTGACGCTGCGCCGCGTGCCCTCGCGTTCAAGCACCGCAGTGAAGCGCGCCCCATCATGCGACAGATCGACCAGCGCGGTGCGCAGCCACAGCTCGGCCCCGGCGGCGGTCATCTCGTGGCGCAGCATGTCGACGATCTGCGTCGCCTTGCCATCGCAGAACAGCTGCCCCAGCGTCTTTTCATGCCACGCGATGCCGTGGCGCGAGACCAGCTCGATGAAATCCCACTGAGTATACCGGGCAAGCGCAGACTTGGCGAAATGCGGGTTCTGCGACAGGAAACAGCCCGGCACGACACCAAGGTTGGTGAAATTGCACCGCCCGCCACCAGAGATGCGGATCTTCTCTCCCGGCGCCTTGGCATGGTCGATCACCAGCGTACCCGGCCCGGCATGGGCGGCGCACATCATGCCGGCGGCCCCGGCTCCAAGGATCAGCGTTTCAATCTGCATGTCGCCTCAGGACCACGAAGCGCCGCGCCGTGCAAGACCCCTCATCAATCCCGCTGCCGCGCCTGGCCGCGATAGACGGCCTGCCTCCGGCGGGGATATTTGTGGCCAGAAGAAACCTAGGCGCGGCGCTTCAACTTCTTCTGGCCACAAATATCCCGGGGGGAGCGCGGAGCGCGGGGGGGCAGCGCCCCCCTGCATGTTGGCGACCGGGCGTTGCGCCTGATGTCGTTGACGGGCCTTCCCAAGAGCGTGCTGCTTTGTTACCGTTATCTTTGCGACCCGGGTCAACCTGGGCGAAGTCAGGCAGATATACCGGCGCAGTCCGGGTTTCACGAGCGGTGATCCAATGACGGAAATGGTGTACGGCACGGCTCCCGTGCGCGAGGGCGAGCCCGTTTTGCCCAAATGGTGGCGGACGGTCGACCGTTGGTCGCTGTCCTGCGTCCTGATGTTGTTTGGCATCGGCATTCTGCTGGGGCTTGCCGCCTCGCCGCCACTGGCCGAGCGTAACGGCTTGCCGCACTTCCACTATGTCCAGAGGCAGGCGTTCTTTGGCGGGATGGCGCTAGTCGCAATGATGCTGACCTCTATGCTCTCGCCCATCGTGGTGCGGCGCGTCGCGGTGATCGGCTTTGGGCTGGCGTTCGTGGCGTTGCTCGGTCTGCCGTTTTTCGGGACCGATTTCGGCAAGGGCGCGGTGCGCTGGTATTCGGTCGGCTTTGCTTCGGTGCAGCCTTCGGAGTTTCTCAAGCCGTTGTTCGTCATCATTTCCGCATGGATGATGGCCGCGAGCCAAGAGATCGGCGGACCGCCGGGGAAAAGCTGGTCTTTCGGGCTGACGATGGTCATCGTGCTGACGCTGGCCCTGCAGCCCGATTTCGGTCAGGCCTGCCTGATCCTGTTTGGATGGGGCGTGATGTGGTTTGTCGCCGGTGCGCCGATGATCATGCTGCTGGGCATGGCGGCAATGACGGTGCTGGGTGGCATGGTCGCCTATAACAGCTCGGAACATTTCGCCCGCCGCATCGACGGCTTCCTGACCCCCGATGTCGATCCGCGCACCCAGCTGGGCTATGCCACCAACGCCATTCAGGAGGGCGGGTTCTTTGGGGTTGGCGTTGGCGAGGGGCAGGTGAAATGGTCGCTGCCCGACGCGCATACCGATTTCATCATTGCCGTCGCGGCCGAGGAATACGGGCTTATTCTCGTGCTGGTGATCATCGCGCTTTATGCCGTGGTCGTGGTGCGCTCTCTGCTGCGCCTGATGCGCGAGCGCGATCCGTTCATCCGCCTCGCTGGCACCGGCCTTGCGGCGATGTTCGGGGTGCAGGCGATGATCAACATGGGCGTGGCGGTGCGCCTGCTGCCTGCCAAGGGCATGACCTTGCCCTTTGTCAGCTATGGCGGCTCGTCGCTGATCGCGGGGGGGATTGCGGTCGGCATGCTTCTGGCCTTCACCCGCTCGCGCCCGCAAGGCGAGATCGGCGAAATCCTGCGCGGCATGCGCCGCTGAGCAACGTAGCGGCGGGCAGGGCTTTCCCCGCAGCGGCGAGTTGACTAGGAAAGCCCGAATTCGGGCGCTTGCGCGCCCGCTCATTCACGCAACATCTTTTCAGGTGCGGTAGGATCAGGCGAAGGCGAGGGGCTCAGATGACAGAACGGTACAGGCGTCCCTTGCTTGTCATGGCGGCCGGTGGCACCGGCGGGCACATGTTCCCGGCGCAGGCGCTAGCCGAGACGTTGCTGGCCCGTGGCTGGCGCGTCAAGCTGACCACTGATGCCCGCGGGGCGCGCTACACCGGGGGCTTTCCCGAGGGCACCGAAATCGAGCAGATCGCCTCGGCCACCTTTGCGCGCGGCGGCATCGCCAGCAAGCTGGGCGTGCCGTTTCGCATCGGCTCTGGCGTGGTGCAGGCGATGCTGGGGTTTCGCCGGGACCGCCCCGATGTGGTGGTGGGCTTTGGCGGCTATCCGTCGATCCCGGCGCTGGCGGCGGCGCAGCTGATGAAGCTGCCGCGCATGATCCACGAGCAGAACGGCGTGCCCGGCCGGGTCAACGAGATCTTTGCCAAAAAGGTCGATGTCGTAGCCTGCGGCACTTGGCCGACCAAACTGCCGGAGGGCGTCGAGGCGGTGCACACCGGCAACCCGGTGCGCGGCGCGGTGCGCGAGCGCGCCGGGGCGGGCTACATCGTGCCGGGCGATTACCCGATGTCGATCCTTGTGATCGGCGGCAGCCAGGGCGCGCGCATCCTGTCGGATGTGGTGCCCCCGGCGATCGAGGCGCTCCCTGTCGAGATCCTGCGCAATCTGCGCATCAGCCATCAGGCCCGCGACGAGGATGGCCAGCGGGTCAGCCAGTATTATCTCGACCATGCCATCGACGCCGAGGTGAAGCCGTTCTTCGATGACATCCCGGCGCGGATGTCCGAGGCGCAGCTGGTGATCTCGCGCTCGGGGGCGTCCTCGGTGGCGGATATCTCGGTGATCGGGCGCCCGTCGATCCTTGTGCCCTACGCGGTGGCGGCGGGCGATCACCAGACGGTCAATGCGCAGGGGCTGGTCGATGCGGGCGCGGCGATCCGCATCCCCGAAAGCAAGCTGACGGTCGAGGCGATGTCCGAGGCGATTATGGCCATCCTGAGCAACCCCGAGGGCGCGGCGCATATGGCGCATGCGGCGATGCGGATCTCGAAACCCGATGCGGCGGCGGATCTGGCGGCGCTGGTCGAGCGGCTGGGCGGATTCGAACCAGACATGACAGCAGAGGAGGGGCAGGCATGAAACATCACAGGCACGGCGAAAGAGGCATGATGAACGCGGCGACCAAACTTCCGGGCGATGTAGGGGCGATTCATTTCGTCGGCATCGGGGGCATCGGCATGTCGGGCATTGCCGAGGTTCTGCTGAACCATGGCTATGTGGTGCAGGGCTCTGACCTCAAGCGCAGCAAGATCACCGAGCGGCTGGAAGAAAAGGGCGCGCTGGTGTTCGAAGGGCAGGCGGCCGAGAACCTTGCCGAGGCCGAGGTGGTGGTGATCTCCTCGGCGATCAAGCCGGGCAACCCCGAGCTGGACGAGGCGCGTCGGCGCGGTCTGCCGGTGGTGCGCCGGGCCGAGATGCTGGCCGAGCTGATGCGGCTGAAATCCAACGTCGCCGTCGCGGGCACGCACGGCAAGACCACCACCACGACCATGGTGGCGACGCTGCTGGATGCGGGCAAATACGATCCCACGGTGATCAACGGCGGCATCATCCATGCCTATGGCTCGAACGCGCGCGTGGGGCTTGGTGAATGGATGGTGGTCGAGGCGGATGAATCCGACGGCACCTTCAACCGGCTTCCGGCGACCATCGCCATCGTCACCAACATCGACCCCGAGCACATGGAGCACTGGGGCAGTATCGAGAACCTGCGCGACGGTTTTTACCAGTTCGTGTCGAACATTCCGTTCTACGGGCTGGCGGTGTGCTGCACCGATCACGCCGAGGTTCAGGCGCTGGTGGGGCGGGTCACCGACCGGCGCATCACCACCTATGGCTTCAACGCGCAGGCCGATGTACGGGCGGTGAACCTGCATTACGAAAAGGGCATCGCCAAGTTCGACATCCTGCTTCAGGCGGAAGGCGAGAAGATCGAAGGCTGCTCGCTGCCGATGCCGGGCGATCACAACGTCTCGAACGCTTTGGCGGCGGTGGCGGTGGCGCGTCATCTTGGGATGAAGCGCGAGGAAATCCGTGCGGCGCTTGCGGGGTTTGGCGGCGTCAACCGGCGCTTTACCCGGGTGGGCGAGGTCAATGGCGTGACCGTCATCGACGATTACGGCCACCATCCGGTCGAGATTTCGGCGGTGCTGAAGGCGGCGCGTCAGGCCTCCGAAGGGCGGGTGATCGCGGTGCACCAACCGCATCGCTATTCGCGCCTGTCCAATCTGTTCGACGATTTCTGCGCCTGTTTCAACGAGGCCGATGTGGTGGCCATCGCCGAGGTCTATGCCGCTGGCGAAGACCCCATTCCGGGGGCCTCGCGCGAAGATCTGGTGGCCGGATTGATCCGGCACGGCCACCGGCACGCCCGCGCGATCCTCAGCGAGGACGATCTTGAACGGCTGGTGCGCGAACAGGCGCGGCCGGGCGATATGGTGGTCTGTCTCGGGGCGGGCACGATCTCGGCCTGGGCCAACAACCTGCCGGCGCGGCTTGAACGCTGAGCGCATCCCGCAGGTCTTTCGTGCGAAAGAACTGCGCTGCTGCACCAGGGCAGGGAGCCTCTGATGAGCCTGTCGCTGTTTCTTGCCTGCGCCTGGGGTATCATCGCCAATATCATGGCGATGCTGCCGGCGCGCGACAATCACTGGCGGCGGGCCTATATCCTGATCGCGACGGGCATTCCCATCGTGCTGCTGGTCGGCTGGCAACTGGGCGGGTGGATGGCGCTGATCGTGTTGCTTGCGATGTCCAGCATCCTGCGCTGGCCGCTGCGCTACCTGCTACGCTGGATCACGGCGCGGTTTCGCCGATGACGTCTTGCGAAGCGCGCGGGCGCAAGGCAAAACCTCTGCCATGAGCTATCCCCAGACCCGTGGGCGCCTGACGCCCGACCGCCCGCTATCCGAGCTGACATGGCTGCGCGTTGGCGGGCCCGCCGATGCCTTGTACCAGCCTGCCGATCTGGCGGATCTTCAGGCCTTTCTCGCGGCGCTTCCAGCGCAGGTAAAGGTGTTCCCCATGGGGGTCGGCTCGAATCTCATCGTGCGTGATGGCGGGCTGCGCGCCGTGGTGATCCGCCTTGGCCGGGGCTTCAACGCCATTCACGTCGAGGGCAGCCGCGTCACCGCCGGAGCCGCCGCGCTGGATGCGCATGTGGCGCGCAAGGCCGGGGCGGCGGGAATCGACCTGACCTTTCTGCGCACCATTCCGGGCAGCATTGGCGGCGCGCTGCGGATGAACGCCGGATGCTACGGCTCTTATGTTGCTGACCATCTGGTCGAGGCGCGCGCCGTCACCCGCGAGGGCGAGCTGGTCACGCTGACCCCGGCCGAGCTTGCCTTTGGCTACCGTCACAGCACGCTGCCCGATGGCTGGGTGCTGACCGAGGCGGTGTTCGAGGGTGCGCCGGGCGATCCTGCCGCGCTCGAGGCGCGCATGGCGGACCAGCTCGCCAAGCGCGACGCCACGCAGCCGACCAAGGACTGCACCGCCGGATCGACCTTTCGCAACCCTGCCGGGTTCAGCTCGACCGGGCGGGCGGATGACAGCCATGAGCTCAAGGCATGGAAGGTGATCGAGGATGCCGGGATGCGCGGCGCCGCGCAGGGCGGGGCGCAGATGAGCCCCAAGCACGCGAATTTCCTTGTGAACACCGGAGAGGCAACCGCCTATGATCTTGAATCCCTTGGCGAGGAAGTGAGAAAAAGGGTTTTCCAACACAGCGGAATACAGCTAGAGTGGGAAATCATGAGGGTCGGTGAACCGGCTCTTGGCCGGTCCTGAGGGGCGGCCAACTGCGAGGTCGGACAACCGGCCCGTCTGCGCGCAGGCGCAGCCCGAGCAGGGCACCATATCGTTCCGGGGTTGACCCGGTGGCCGTGACTATGCGGCCCAACATGTGGCGGAGTCCGGGTAAACCGGGCCTGACCGACTGAGAATACCGGGGGGCATACCCCCGAAGGGCATAAAAACAAGAGGGCGAAGCCCTCGAGAATCAAGGCGGTTTTGGGGATGTCGAGCAGGGCAAACCCGAAAGTGGCGGTGCTGCTTGGCGGCCCCTCGGCTGAACGCGAGGTGTCTCTGAGTTCCGGGCGGGAGTGCGCCGCTGCTTTGAGGGGTGAAGGGTTCAACGTGACCGAGGTCGATGCTGGCCCGGATCTGGCAGAACGTCTGGTGGCGCTGGCGCCCGATGTCGTGTTCAACGCCCTGCATGGGCGCTGGGGCGAGGATGGCTGCGTGCAGGGGCTGCTGGAATGGCTGGGCCTGCCCTACACCAATTCGGGCGTGCTGGCCTCGGCACTGGCGATGGACAAGGAGCGCACGAAAGCGGCCTATCGCGCCGCCGGTCTGCCAGTGGTCGAAAGCCTGCTGGCCAGCAAGGCGCAGATCGAGGCCGCGCATCTGATGGCGCCGCCCTATGTGGTCAAACCCTATAACGAAGGCTCGTCGGTTGGTGTCTATCTCGTGCAGGAGGGGGCCAATGCCCCGCCGCGCCTGTCGGAGGACATGCCCGAAACCCTGATGGTCGAAACCTATGCGCCGGGGCGTGAGCTGACCACGACGGTGGTGGGCGACCGGGCGCTGACCGTGACCGACATCCTGACCGATGGCTGGTACGATTACGACGCCAAGTACAAGGTCGGCGGCTCGCGTCATGTGCTCCCGGCGCAGATCCCGCAAGACATCTTTGATGCCTGTCTCGACTACGCGCTGCGCGCCCATGAGGCGCTTGGCTGCCGCGGTGTCAGCCGCACCGATTTCCGCTGGGACGAGGCGCGCGGGCGCGACGGGCTGATCCTGCTCGAAACCAATACCCAGCCCGGCATGACCCCGACCTCGCTTGCGCCCGAGCAGGCGGCGCATTGCGGCATGTCCTTCGGGCAGCTCTGCCGCTGGATGGTGGAGGATGCCTCGTGCCACAGGTGAGGGGAACGCCCGAGCCGCAGTTCATCCGGCCCGATCCTGCGCCGTCGCGTCTGACCTATCGCATCGAACGGCTGATGCTGACGCCGCTGTTCCGGCTTGGCCTGCACGTCGGGCTGCCGGCGTTGATCGCAATTGGCGCGGCGGGCTGGTATTTTTCCTATGAAAGCCACCGCACGCAGATCGTCGAAACCTATGGCAGTCTGCGCAACGAGATCCAGAACCGGCCCGAATTCCGCGTCAACCTGATGGCCATCGACGGGGCTAGCATCACCGTGGCCGAAGACATCCGCGAAGTTCTGACGCTGGATTTCCCGATCTCGTCCTTCGATCTGGATCTTGACACGATGCGCGAGCAGATCACCGGGCTTGATGCGGTGCAATCCGCCAGCCTGCGCATCCGCTCGGGCGGGGTGCTTCAGGTGGATGTGGTCGAACGCGTGCCGGTGGTGTTGTGGCGCTCGGGCGCGGGGCTGGAACTGCTGGACAAGACCGGGGTGCATGTGGGGCCGGTGGAATCGCGCGCGGATTATCCCGGATTGCCGGTGATCGCCGGGGTCGGCGCCGATGCCCATGTCAGCGAAGCGGTGGCGCTGGTCAGGGCGGCAAGCCCGCTGGCGGCGCGGCTGCGCGGGCTGGAACGCATGGGCGGGCGGCGCTGGGACGTGGTGCTGGATCGCGGGCAGCGCATCCTGCTTCCCGAAGACAACGCGGTGCAGGCGCTGGAGCGCGCCATCGCGATGGATCAGGCGGTCGACATGCTGGGCCGCGACATTGCCGCTGTCGATCTGCGGCTGCCGCGTCGCCCGACGCTGCGACTGACCAGGACGGGGCAAGAAGAGTACTGGCGGATCAAGGCCATGGAGACCGGAGAAAAGCAACAATGATCGAGCTCTATGAATCCCAGCGTGCCATGCGCAACATGCGCAAGGCGGCGATGCAGCGCGGTGTGGTCGCGATCCTGGACGTGGGCAGTTCCAAGATCGCCTGCCTTGTGCTGCGCTTCGATGGCAACGAACCCACGCGCGATGACGGGGTCGGCTCGCTTGCCGGGCAGTCGGGCTTTCGGGTGATCGGCGCTGCCACCACACGTTCGCGCGGGGTGAGTTTCGGCGAAATCGCCGCCATGGGCGAGACCGAGCGCGCCATCCGCACCGCCATTCAGGCGGCGCAGAAAATGGCCGCGATCCGCGTCGATCATGTCATCGTCGGGTTTTCCGGGGCCGAGCCGCGCAGCTACGGGCTGACCGGCAAGGTCGATGTCAACAGCAGCACCGTCACCGAACAGGATGTGGCGCGGGTGTTGTCGTCTTGCGAGGTGCCCGATTTCGGCACCGGGCGCGAAGTGCTGCACGCGCAGCCGGTGAATTTCGCGCTCGATCATCGCTCGGGCTTGTCGGACCCGCGCGGGCAGATCGGCCAGACCCTGTCGACCGACATGCACATGCTGACCGTCAACGCGCAGGCGGTGCAGAACATCGTGCATTGCGTCAAACGCTGCGATCTGGAGCTGGCCGGGCTGGCGTCCTCGGCCTATGCTGCGGGGATCTCGGCGCTGGTCGAGGACGAGCAGGAACTGGGCGGGGCCTGCATCGACATGGGGGGTGGCACCACGGGCGTGTCGATCTTCATGAAGAAACACATGATCTACGCCGACACCGTGCCAATGGGCGGCAACCACGTCACCGGCGACATTTCCATGGGCCTGTCGATCCCGATGGCGATGGCCGAGCGCATCAAGACCTTTTACGGCGGGCTGTTCGCCACCGGCATGGACGACCGCGAGATGATCGAGATTTCGGGCGATACCGGCGATTGGCACCATGACCGGCGGCAAGTCAGCCGCGCCGAGCTGATCGGCATCATGAAGCCCCGCGTCGAGGAGATCCTCGAAGAGGTGCGCGCCTGTCTTGATGCGGCGGGGTTCGATCACATGCCCTCGCATCAGATCGTGCTGACCGGCGCCGCCAGTCAGGTGCCGGGGCTGGACGGGCTGGCAAGCCGCATTCTTGGTCATCAGGTGCGTCTGGGCCGCCCGATGCGGGTGCACGGGCTGCCGCAGGCGGCCACCGGGCCGGGTTTTGCCAGTGCGGTCGGCATGTGCCTGTTCGCGGCGCATCCGCAGGACGAATGGTGGGATTTCGAGATCCCTGTGGATCGCTACCCGGCGCGCTCGATCGCGCGGGCGGTCAAGTGGTTCCGCGACAACTGGTAGGCGATCAGCGCAGGCCTCGCCAATCCGCCTGCCGGGATCGAGCGCACCGTTCGACACCGCCATCGGCGACTGGCGCAAAGCGGCTGCTGGCAATGTCTCTGCGCAAGGCGCAGCGCTCTGGCGGGCAGAGCGCCCGCCTCGGCAAGGCGCTCCGCGAATTTGTGCCGATCCGCCCCTGCATCCCCGTGACAGCCCTGCATCCCCATGTTAAAGATACGCACAGACCGCTGTGGAAAAGCGGCACCCGAGGGACGAGCAGTCTCCAGATATCAGATCGATCCGCCCCGCCTGAGCGCGTTTTGCACCTGTCTCATGCGGTGTATCGGTGTGTTTCAGGTCCAGACCCCCAAATCTGGGGTGGTCGGCGAAATCCCGCGCGCATGCTGATCGCGACACCCATATTTCGTGGTGATTCTGCGTTTTTTACGTGACCGAACGCGTGGGTTTGGGTTAGAAATGACCGCAAAGGCGCAAGGACAGGCGTGCAACAAAGTCATAAATGACAGGCGGACACTGACATGACACTCAACCTCTCGATGCCCGGCCAGGATGAAGAGCTGAAGCCCCGGATCACGGTCTTCGGCGTGGGCGGCGCTGGCGGCAACGCCGTCAACAACATGATCGAAAAGAACCTCGAGGGCGTCGATTTCGTCACCGCGAACACCGATGCGCAGGCGCTTCAGCAATCGCTGTCGCCCAACAAGGTGCAGCTTGGCGTGAAGGTGACCGAAGGTCTTGGCGCCGGGGCACGGGCCTCGGTTGGCGCGGCCGCCGCCGAAGAGAGCATCGAGCAGATCGTAGACCACCTTGCCGGTGCGCATATGTGCTTCATCACCGCGGGCATGGGCGGCGGCACGGGCACTGGCGCCGCGCCGATCATCGCACAGGCCGCGCGCGAGCTTGGTGTGCTGACCGTCGGCGTGGTGACCAAGCCGTTCCAGTTCGAAGGCGCCAAGCGGATGCGTCAGGCCGAAGAGGGCGTCGAAGCCCTGCAAAAGGTCGTGGACACGCTGATCGTCATTCCGAACCAGAACCTGTTCCGTCTGGCCAATGAGAAGACCACCTTCACCGAGGCTTTCACCCTTGCCGACAACGTGCTGTATCAGGGCGTCAAAGGCATTTCCGACCTGATGGTGCGTCCCGGCCTGATCAACCTCGACTTTGCCGACGTCCGCTCGGTGATGGACGAGATGGGCAAGGCGATGATGGGCACCGGCGAGGCCGACGGCGAAGAGCGCGCCATCCAGGCAGCCGAAAAGGCCATCGCCAACCCGCTGCTGGACGAGATCTCGCTGCGGGGTGCCAAGGGCGTTCTCATCAACATCACCGGCGGTCACGATCTGACCCTGTTCGAACTCGACGAGGCGGCCAACCGCATCCGCGAAGAGGTCGATGCCGATGCCAACATCATCGTCGGCTCGACGCTGGATGACAGCATGGAAGGCACGATGCGGGTGTCTGTCGTGGCGACCGGCATCGACGCCTCTGGCGCGCAGCTTGATATTCCGGTGCCGCGCCGCCGCATGGCCGAGCCGCTCAAGACCCATCTCGAAGAGCCCGCACCCGCGCCCGCGCCGGTGCAGCGTCCGGCCCCGGTGGCAGCCCGCGCACCCGAGCCCGAATACGAGGAAGAAGAGCCCTCGCTGTTCGAAGGCATGGGGCATCAGCAATTCGAGGCAGAGCGCAGCGCGCCCACCTACGAGCAGGAGCTGGTCGAGGAAGACGAGCTGCCGACCCCGGTCTATCGCCCGCAGGTCGCGCAGTTCCAGCCGCAATCCGATGCCTTTGCGTCCGAGCCCGAAGCCTTTGTCGCGCCCCGCGCCCCGGCAGCGGGCACGCCGTCGCCCGAAACCATGGCCCGGCTTCAGCAGGCCGCAGGCCGTGCGCGTTCGCAGGCCCCCGCAGCGCCCCGTGCGCCGCAGCCCGCGCCGACCCGCGCCGCCGAGGCCGACAAGCCGCGCTTTGGCATCAACTCGCTGATCAATCGCATGACCGGTCATGGCGAAGCGGCCCCCGCGCCGCGCCGCGCCGCGCCGTCGATGCAGCACAAACCGGCGCCCGTGGTCGACACCGAAGAGGCCGCCGATCAGGACCGGATCGAGATCCCGGCCTTCCTGCGGCGTCAGGCAAACTGACATTTCGCTGAAATGCCACGGCAGACGCCCCCTCATCGAGGGGGCGTTTTTCGTTGTGGGGCAGGGGGTTGCCGCAGGCGCACACGGCGTGGGCAAGGTTTCGCGTATCGTTTGCCTACGATGTTTCAGTCGGTTGCAATACTTGATTTGAGCTATTCGGGGCACGTGGCTATCTCCATCATCGAGGATCCGCCTGTGGGGGGCAGATCACCGAAGACCGAGGTACCGACCGTGCAGACGACCATCAGATCAGCAGTCAGCTTTCAAGGCGTCGGCCTCCATTCGGGCCAGCCCGCGCGCCTGACCATTCGCCCTGCCAGCGCCGAACATGGCATCTGGTTCAAGCGTACCGATATCGAGATCGGCGATGCGCTGGTTCCGGCCCGGTGGGATTCGGTCGTGGTCTCGCCGCTGTGCACTCTGATCAAGAATCGCGCCGGGGTGTCGGTGTCGACCATCGAACATGTGATGGCGGCGCTGGCCGGTTGCGGCATTCACAACGCGCTGATCGAGATCGACGGCCCCGAGGTCCCCATCCTCGACGGCTCGTCGGTGCCCTTCGTGCGTGGCATCCTTGCCCGTGGCATCCGCAGCCTGCGCGCCCCCGTCCGCGCCATCGAGATCCTGAGCCCGGTGCATGTGCAGACCGCCAAGGGCTGGGCCCGCCTGTCGCCCGCCAAGCCGGGGCAGGGGCTGACCATGGATTTCCACATCGCTTTCGACGATGCCGCCATCGGCACGCAGGACAAAAGCCTGAACCTCGCCAACGGCAGCTTTGTGCGCGAGCTGTGCGACAGCCGCACCTTCTGCCGTCAGGCCGATGTCGATGCCATGCAGGCCAATGGTCTGGCGCTTGGCGGCACCTATGAAAACGCCGTGGTGGTTGATGGCGACAAGGTGCTCTCGCCCGGCGGTCTGCGTCATGCCGACGAGGCGGTGCGCCACAAGATGCTCGATGCGCTTGGCGATCTTTATACCGCCGGAATGCCGATCATCGGCCATTACGAGGGCCACAAGGCCGGGCACGCCATCACCAACACCCTGCTGGTGGCGCTGTTTGCCGCCCCCGAAGCATGGCGCGTGGTGGAATGCGATGCGCTCTGCGCCGCGACCCTGCCGGGCGCGGGTGTCGATCTCCATGAGATTTCTGCCGTCGCGTAAGCGTTTGCACCGGCTGTCACTGCCGCGCGACGAGCCGGGGCAAAACATCGTTAAGGCGTTTTGCCCCGGAATTATCTGTGCTAGTGACTTGGCCCAAGGGCCGCAAAACCGGCCACATTACGGGAAATGAGGATTGTCGGGCATGGCATGCGGCAACAGATCGCGGACGATTGTGATCGGAGCGGCGGTATCCGCCCTTCTTCTCGGGGCTTGCACGGCGCAGGAACGGCCCGGCTACGCGCGGGGCAATGTGCCCCTCGAGACCTATACCGCCGAACAGATCTTTGAGCGCGGCGAATACGAGATCGACAACAACGACGGCGAGCAGGCGGCCTATTACTTTGGCGAGGTCGAGCGGCTGTATCCCTATTCGGAATGGTCAAAGCGCGCGCTGATCATGCAGGCCTATGCCTATCATCTCGAACAGGATTACGAGAACAGCCGCGCCTCGGCGCAGCGCTATATCGATTTCTATCCCACCGATGATGATGCTGCCTATGCGCAATACCTGCTGGCACTCAGCTATTACGACCAGATCGAAGAGGTCGGCCGCGATCAGGGCCTGACCTTCCAGGCGCTGCAATCGCTGCGGCTGGTGATCGAACGCTATCCCGACAGCGAATATGCCCGCTCGTCGATCCTGAAATTCGACCTTGCCTTCGATCACCTCGCCAGCAAGGAAATGGAGATCGGGCGCTATTACCTCAAGCGCGGCAATTTCGGCGCGGCGATCAACCGCTTCCGCTCGGTGGTCGAGGATTTCCAGACCACGACTCACACCCCCGAGGCGCTGCACCGGCTGGTGGAATCCTATCTCTCGCTTGGCCTGACCGACGAGGCGCAGACCGCTGGCGCGATCCTTGGCTACAACTATCAAGGGTCGGAGTGGTATCAGGACAGCTACAAGCTGCTGACCGGGCGCGGCCTCAAGATGGAGGTCACCGGCGACAACTGGCTTTCCACGGTCTACCGGCAGATGGTCAAGGGTCAGTGGCTCTGACCGGACAGGGGCGTCATGCTGCGCGCGCTTGAAATCCGCGACATGCTGATCATCGACCGGCTGGAGCTTGCGTTTCAGCCGGGGCTCAACGTGCTGACCGGCGAAACCGGGGCGGGCAAGTCGATCCTGCTTGATTCGCTGGGCTTTGTACTGGGCTGGCGCGGGCGGGCCGAACTGGTGCGCAGCGGCGCCGATCAGGGCGAGGTGACGGCGGTGTTCGAACTGGCCCCCGGCCATGCCGCCCGCGCCGTGCTGGAAGAGGCCGGGCTGCCCTCGGGGAACGAGCTGATCCTGCGCCGGGTCAACACCACCGACGGGCGCAAGACCGGCTGGGTCAACGACCGGCGCGCCAGCGGCGAGGTGCTGCGGCGGCTGTCGGAAACGCTGGTCGAACTGCATGGCCAGCACGACGATCGCGGCCTGCTGAACCCCTCCGGGCATCGGTTTATCCTTGATGATTACGCCGCTATTGATGGGCTGATTGCCGCCACCCGCGCGGCATGGGCGCAGCGCCGCGAGGCACGCAAGGCTCTGGCCGCTGCCGAAGCTGCGCTTGACGCCGTGCGCGCCGAAGAAGATTTCCTGCGCCACGCCGTCGCCGAGCTGGAAAAGCTGGCCCCCGAGCCGGGCGAAGATCAGGCGCTGGATGAACGCCGCCGCATGATGCAGGCTGCCGAGCGCATCCGCGAAGACATCGCTCGCGCCTCGGATGCCATTGGCTATGACGGGGCCGAGGGCGCGATGTCGAACGCGCTGCGCTGGCTCGAAGGGGCCTCTGAGCGCGCCGAGGGTCGGCTGGATGGCGCGATGGCGGCGCTGACCCGCGCCATGGCGGAACTTGACGAAGCCGGGCGCGAGGTGGCCGATTGCCTCGATGCGCTGGAATACAACCCGGCCGATCTTGAAGACACCGAAGAGCGGCTGTTTGCCCTGCGTGGGCTGGCGCGCAAGCATTCGGTCGCGCCCGACGATCTGGCCGAGCTGACGCAGACGCTCTCGGGCCGTCTGGCGGCGCTGGATCGCGGCGAGTCGGATATCGCCGATCTCAAACGCGCCATGGCCGCGGCCGACAGCGCCTATGACGCCGCCGCCGAAGCGCTGAGCGCGGCGCGGCGCAGCAATGCCGCCCGGCTCGATGCGGCGGTTGCGGCAGAGCTTGCGCCGCTCAAGATGGAACGCGCGGTGTTCCGCACCGAGGTTACCGCTGGCGATCCCGGCCCCGAGGGGCGCGACGCCGTGGCCTTTACCGTCGCCACCAATCCGGGCGCGCCGTCGGGGCCGCTCAACAAGATCGCCTCGGGGGGCGAGCTGTCGCGCTTTTTGCTGGCGCTCAAGGTGTCGCTGTCCGAAGAGCGCAATCGCGGCGTCACCATGATCTTTGACGAGATCGACCGCGGCGTCGGCGGCGCCACCGCCGATGCGGTGGGGCGGCGGCTGAAATCGCTGGCCGATGGCGGGCAGGTGCTGGTCGTCACCCATTCGCCGCAGGTTGCGGCGCTTGGGGCGCATCACTGGCGGGTGCAAAAGCGCGTCGAAAACGACATGACCCTGTCGACCGTGGTGCCGCTGGCCGAAGACGCCCGCGAAGACGAGATCGCGCGGATGCTGTCGGGCGACACCGTCACCCCCGAGGCACGGGCCGCAGCCCGCGCCCTGCTGGGTTAATCCCGCGCCCCAAGGCCCAGCTGCATCAGCGTCTTGCGCAGCGGCGTCACGCTATACAGCGCATTGAGCGCCGTAGCGCGGGCATCGCGCAGCGGCGGCGCGCTCAGCATCGAGGTTCGGTTCAACATTGTGATCCCCGCCACCCGCGCCCGCACATCTGCGATGCGGCGGCGGTGATAGGCCTCCAGCGTCGCCGCATCGCCCAGCCGGTCCGGCGCCGCCTGCGCCAGATCGAGCAGCGCCGCCATGTCGCTGAGCGACATGTTCAAGCCCTGCGCGCCGATGGGGGGCACCACATGCGCCGCTTCGGCCACCAAGGCCAGCCGCTCGCTTGACAGCCGCTCGGCATGTTGCGCGATGATCGGCCAGATCGTGCGCTGCGAGGCCAGCGTCAGCCGCCCCAGCAAGTGGCAGGAGCGTTCCGACATGGCGTCTTCGAACGCGGCGGTGGGCAGGGCGAAGAGCGCCTCGGCCTTCGGGCCTTCTTCCATCCAGACCACCGCCGAGGAATGACGGCCCTTGAAATCCGGTAGGGGCACGAGGGTGAACGGGCCGCCGGTGCGGTGAATCTCGGTCGAGACATTGCCATGGGGCAGCGGGTGCGTGACCGCAAAGGCCAGCGCCTTCTGGCCAAAACGCGTGGTCTTGACCCCGATCCCTGCGGCTTGGCGCATCGGCGAGTTGCGCCCATCGGCGGCGATCACCAGCCGCACCTGTTGCACGCTGCCATCGCTCAGACCGACGCGGGCATAGGCCTCACGGGTGAACAGCGTCTTGGTGCCGGTGCCGGGGCGGAAATCGACATTGGGCATCGCCTCGAGCGTCGCCGCCATCTCGCGCCGCAGCAGCCAGTTCGGCAGGTTCCAGCCAAACGGCTTTTCCGAGATGTCGGAGGCATCGAAATCCTTGATCACGCGCGGCTCGGGGAGCGCGCCCCCGGCATCGACGATGCGCATGGTCTGCAGCGGCATGGCGTGATGCGCCAGCCGATCCCACAGGCCCGCCTGTTGCAGAAAGGCCTGCGCCGGTTGCAGAAAGGCGGTGCTGCGCAGGTCGGCCCCGGCCTGTTCGCGGTCTGTCACCGGCGGTGCGGGATCGACGCAGAGCACGCGAAACCCGGCAGAGCCAAAGGCGGCCGCCGCGCAAAGCCCTGCAATGCCGCCGCCCGAGATGAGTATGTCGTGATCCATCGCCGCTCTCCTTTGATCCTTATCTAGGGCAGAGAGCGCGGGGTTGCCAATGCGACTACTTGCCGACGGTGATCAGCAGGATCATCGCGTAGCACACCGGCACGCAGGCCAGCGCGCACATCGCCAGCCCGACAGCGCCAAAGGTTACCGTTGCGGCGATCACCACGGCAAGGAACACCGCCACGAACAGGTAAAGCCCGGTTTCAAGGCTGAGGCCCGCCTTGGCGGTCACGGTCGGCTGCAGGTCGGTCGTGGTCATGTCTGATCTCTCCCAGATGGGGCCGGTGGGCGAACCGTCTCGGCACTCCGGGGGTCATAAAGACACCGGATCAGAAAATCATCGCGCAGAATGTCGCAGGCGCAGCATTTCGCCGCCCCTGCGTCAGCGTTGCCGGAGGCCGCGCAGGAATTCCGGCAGATCGGGCGCGTGGTGGCCGATATGATCACCCGGCGCGCGTTCGGGGGCGACATGCACGGTCTGCATGCCCATGGCGTGCGGCGCGGCCAGATTGCGCGGATCATCCTCGAACATCGCGGCGCTGGTGGGGGCGAGCCCGTCGAGGGCGAACACCGTCTCGAAGGCCTCGGGCTTCGGCTTGGGGCGATAACCCGCGTGTTCGACGCCGTAGATGGCATCAAACGCCGCGTCGAGCCCGCGCGCCCTGAGCACCTGCGCCGCATAGGGCGCGCTGCCGTTGGTATAAACGATCCGCCGCCCCGGCAGCGCGGCGATCAGCTCGGCAAGATGCGGATCTGGGGTCAGCGCGTCAAAGTTGATGTCATGCACGTCGACAAGGTATTCCTCGGGGTCGATGTGATGCTCGGCCATCAACCCGGCCAGTGTGGTGCCATGCAGATGCCACCACGCCTTGCGCAGACGGTCGGCTTCGGGGTGGGCGGCGCCGGTGACGCGCATCACAAAGGCGGTCATCCGGGTTTCGATCTGATCGAACAGGCGCACGGCCGGCGCATACAGGGTATTGTCGAGGTCAAAGACCCATGTGCGGACGGGATCGAAGGGGCGCTGTGTCATGCGCCAGACCCTAAAGCGCGCCCGCGCGGGCCGCAATGGCCGGGGCGCATTGATCCTTTGCCCATGATAGCGGTATCCTGCCCCGATTGTGCGAGGAGACACCCGATGAACCAGCTGCGAACGCCGAACAAGGATGCCTATACGCTGATCCTCGACGCGATCGATTCCGGCATCTATCGCCCCGGCGACCGGCTGGTGGAAAGCGAGCTGGCCGAGCGCTTTGGCGTATCGCGCACGCCTATCCGCGAGGCGCTGCAACGGCTGGAAACCCAGTCGCTGCTGGCGCGCGACGGGCGCTCGCTCATCGTCGCCTCGCTGGATCACAACCAGATGGCCGAGCTTTACGTGGTGCGCACCGAACTCGAAGGTCTTGCGGCGCGGCTTGCCGCCCGCCACGCCAGCGAGGAAGAGATTCAGGTGTTGGCCGACATGGTGTCCGAAGACCGGGCGCTGGTGAGTGAGCCCTCGGCGCTGGCGCGGGCCAACCGGCGCTTTCACCGGATGATCCATCTGGCCTCGCACAACCGCTTTCTGGTGCAGCAGCTTGATCTGGTGCACCGCTCGATGGCGCTGATGGCGACCACCTCGCTGGCGGCGGAAGGGCGGGGCGAAATCGCGCTGACCGAGCATCAGGCCATCGTCGATGCCATCTCGCGCCGCGACGAGGATGCCGCCTATCAGGCGCTGCGCGATCATATCTCGGTGGCCTTCGTCACGCGGCTGAAGCTTGACAGCCGAAAGGTCGACTAGACGCTGGGGTCTTCGGGAATGTCGGCGCCGTCGTGGTCGGGGGCGGATTTGCCGTGGCTGGTTTTGTCCCAGTAGAACGGGTTCGACAGCAGCTCCCATGCGGCCTTGTAGGCCGCAAGCGTGGCCAGTGGGAAATACAGGAACAGCGTCGGCACCCATGGCAGCAGCCCCTTGTGCGGGCTGCGGATCACCGCCGCGATGCTGACGAGGATCGAGACCGCCTCGGCCAGCAGGAACAGACCGACGAGCGCGCCGAGCGACAGGCCTGCGGGCAGGGGGGTGTTCCAGCCCGCCAGCACCAGCCAATAGGACCAGAGCACCGGCGCCAGCAGGAACTGCATGAACGCACTTAGAAAGATCAGCTGCACCCCGAGGAATTTCCACGCCCCGAGGTCGCGCAGCAGCCGGCGCGGGCTGCGCATGTGCACGCCCCATGTGATCATGTAGCCCTTGAGCCAGCGCGAGCGTTGCCGCACCCAGGCCCAGGGGCGGTTGTTGGCCTCTTCGCGGGTGACGACGGGGACCAGTTCGGTCACATAGCCGTGCCGGGCAAGGCGCACGCCAAGATCGGCATCCTCGGTGACGTTATGCGCGTCCCAGCCGCCGACCGCTTCCAGCGCCTCGCGGCGAAAGAACACCGTGGTGCCCCCGAGTGGAATCGCAAAGCCAAGCCGTGCAAGGCCTGGCAGCACGATGCGGAACCACGTGGCGTATTCGATGGTGAAACAGCGCGACAGCCAGTTGGCCTTGGGATTGTAGAAATCCAGAATGCCTTGCAGGCAGGCGACCTTTGCCGGCGTGGCCAGAAAATGCGCCACGATGCGGCTGATCTGATCGGGCGCGGGCGAATCCTCGGCGTCATAGATGCCGATGATGTCGCCGCGCGCAAATTTCAGCGCGTAGTTCATGGCGCGCGGTTTGGTGGTGACCGGCCCGTCGGGCACCTCGATCACCCGCATCCAGCGCGGCAGCACGGCCTGTGCCAACGCCTTGCGGGTGGTGTTGTCCTGCGCCTCGAGGATCAGCATCACGTCCAGCTGGGCGCGCGGATAGTCAAGCCGGGCCAGCCGCCCGACGAGGTCAGCGGCTATATGCTCCTCGCGGAACAGCGGCACCAGGATCGAGACAGGCGGGCAGGGCGGGGGATCCGCGCAAACGCGCGCCCTGCGGGGCGCCGGGCCGCCTCCAGCCGGCCAGCAGGGCGGAAAACTTCAGGCCCTGCGCAAACAGAAGGGTGACGATGGCAAGCACGGTGGCGCCCGCAAAGAACTGCGCCGGCATCACGAACAGCAGCGCAAGGCAGCTGAGCGCGAACCCGGCCCCCAGCAACGCCTGGATCGGCGAGATCCGATCCATTTCGCGGCAGCTTTCATGCGCCGGAACCTGGGTTTCGGCCCGGCGGGCCAGCGCCGTGCCGTGCCGCTGCGCGATGACGTCGTGCAGATCCGATTCCAGCGCCAGCGCCATGGCGACATCCTTGTCGTGATCGGGCAGTTCATCGATCAGCGCGTTGAACAGATCGGGGCGCGAGGTGGCGACCACCAGCGTCTTTCCGATCCGCATCCACGGCACGCAGGACAGGCGCAGACAGGTTTCCGGCTCGATGATATCCAGAAGATGGCTCTCTGGCGGGCTGGCCTCGGGCGTCAGCGTCATGGCGCCGTAGTGCTGCGCCTGAGCCTCGAGGATCTCTTGCGGCGTCGCAAGGTCTTCGGCCAGCAGAACCTGCGGCAGGGCCGCGCCGCTGCGAAAGGATTCAACAAGAGCGAACATCGCATCGCCCGGGGCAATGCTGCCATTCGCAAGCAGAATTGCGCTGATCGGACGACCGCGTGGGCTGGAGGCCTGCGCGAGTCGCGAGCTGCGGAACCCCTGACTTGGGCTGTTCATGGTGTGCTCCTGATCCCTGCGGGTGGGATCAGGTTTCGGTAAATCCGGTAAACGAAGGGTTAATCACAGGGGCCGTCACCGGATTATTGACCATTCTTACATGATGTTCACGAAGCGTTCGAACAGATAAAAGCTGTCCTGCGGTCCGGGCGACGCTTCGGGGTGGTGCTGAACCGAGAAAACCGGCCGGTCGGTCATGCGAATCCCGCAGTTCGAGCCGTCGAACAGCGACACATGCGTCTCGATGACGCCCGCTGGCAGCGACTGGCCATCGACCGCGAAGCCGTGGTTCATCGAGGTGATCTCGACCTTGCCGGTTTCGATTTCCTTGACCGGGTGGTTGGCACCGTGATGGCCGTGGTTCATCTTGACCGTCTTGCCGCCAAGCGCCAGCGCCAGCATCTGGTGACCAAGGCAGATCCCAAAGATCGGCACCTGCGAGTCGCTCAGAATGCTCTGGATCATCGGCACGGCATAGGCGCCGGTCGCGGCCGGATCGCCGGGACCGTTCGACAGGAACACGCCATCGGGATTGTGCGCCAGCACCTCTGCGGCGGTGGCCGTCGCGGGCAGCACCGTCACATCGCAGCCGGCCGAGGCAAGGCAGCGCAGGATGTTGCGCTTGGCGCCATAGTCGATGGCGACGACCTTCTTGCCGGGGCCCTGACGCTTGGCATAGCCCTCGGGCCAGGCCCAACGCATCTCGTCCCAGCGGTAGCTCTGGGCGCAGGTGACATCCTTGGCAAGGTCGAGCCCGGTCAATCCGGGGAAGCTGCGGGCCGCGGCGACCAGCTTTTCCACGTCGAAATTGCCTTCGGGATCGTGGGCAAGCGCCACATGCGGCGCGCCGGACTGGCGGATCGCCCGCGTCAGGCGGCGGGTGTCGATGCCGCCGATGGCGATGCGCCCGCGCGAGGCAAGCCAGTCGGACAGTTCCTGCACCGCGCGCCAGTTCGACGCCTGCGTCGGCATCCACTTGACCACCATGCCCGCCGCCACCGGGTCCTGAGTCTCGTCATCCTCGGGATTGACGCCGGTGTTGCCGATATGCGGGAAGGTGAAGGTCACGATCTGCCCGGCATAGGACGGGTCGGTCATGATTTCCTGATAGCCGGACATGGCGGTGTTGAAGCAAAGTTCGGCCTGCGTCTGACCCGTGGCACCGAAGCCCTGGCCATAGAACAGCGTACCATCGGCAAGGGCGAGACAGGCGGTGGGCTTGGGTTTACTGGGCATGGGGCGACTCCTCGGGGGCAGCGGGGCGGCAAATTGAGCCTTAGGTAAGGGGTGTGCCGGTCGGGGTCAAGAGAGGGTGGAAAATGGGAAATTGTTGATTATCAGTGACTTGACTTCGCGGGCGGCAGAGTTGCGAAAGATGGGGGGATTGCGTAGGGTGACGCTTCGGGACACGATAGAACAGGATATTCCATGGATTTGCGCGCGCGCATCTCGGCTGCGACCAAGCAGGCGATGAAAGACCGGGCGGCCCAGCGGCTGTCGACCCTGAGGTTGATCAATGCGACCATCAAGGATCGCGACATTGCCGCACGGGGCGAGGGCAACGATCAGGGGGTTTCAGACAGCGACCTTCTTGCGATCCTCGCCAAGATGGTGAAGCAGCGCCGCGAGAGCGCCAGCACCTACGAAGAGGGCGGGCGGCTCGACCTTGCCGAAGCCGAGCTGGCAGAGATCGAAGTGATCGAGGAATTCCTGCCCAAGCCCCTGAGCGACGAGGAAATTTCCGGGGCGGTAGATGCCGCGATGAACGAGGTCGGGGCCAGTTCCATCCGCGATATGGGGCGGGTGATGGGCGTTCTGAAAGGGCGCTACCAAGGGCAGATGGATTTCGGAGCCGTTGGCTCGGTGATCAAGGAACGCCTGTCGGCGGCAGGCTGAGCAGGCCGACACCTCTTCGACGAAGAGGTGTCGCCGTGATCTGCGCCCGGTTTCTTTCGGGAAATGGCGTAGCGAAAGCCGTCTGCAAAGAGCTGTCGCCCGCCGGCTCAGGGGCTGGGAAACGCCGTCGATACGCGGGCCCAGTCCGAGGACTCGAGGGCGAACCGCTGCACGAACCGGGTCTTGAACCCGATTCGCCCGCGCCGCGCGCCGAAATTCTCGCCGTGATTGAGCACATACAGCACCGATGGTTGGGCAAGCGGGCGCAGCGGAGCGCCCGCAAGCCTTGCAAGATAGGGAAACATGCGGTGCTCATGCGCTGTCATTTCCCGTAAAAACCGGGCGCTCTGCGGCAAGGCCGGATCGTGATGGATCGCCGCACAGGATCCGCAAAGCTTCCAGAACGGCTTGCGCAGCGGCATGGCAAGACTGCGCGGCCCGGCCAGCGCAACGGTGCCGGTGGCGTGGTCCATCACGTAGCCGGTCTCGACCAGCCATCCGGGCGCATCGCCTGCCAGCATCTGCGCCACGGTGCCATCGCGCAGCAGATCATCGGCATCGAAGCTCATGACATAGGCCGGGCCGGTGTCCATGTCGGCAAGATGATCGCAGAGCATCGCCAGTTTGCGCCATTTGTCATTGCCCGGCGCCGGGTCGTCGAAGGGCAGCCAGTGTATCCTTGGATCGTCGGGCAGCGGCGGGCGCTGCTGGCAGCAGATCACCGCCTGCCACGCGCCGTCCTGCCGCCGGAAGCTTTCCAGCGTGGCCGTCAGCCGTTCGACCACCGCGCCCCAGTCGCCGACATGCTGCGGCCCGACCAGCGGCACCAGAAAGATCACCTGTTGCGCCGGGCGGCGCGGGCCGGATGCGGCGCGCAGCGCCAGTGCGGCCCGTTCCGACGGGGCTGGGGACAGCCGGTCTGCCCAAGCCGGGGAAATGGCTGCAGCGGCCAGCAGCGCTGCGCGTTTGCGCTTGGGGGTTGCGGGGGCTTGCGCCATGTCAGACCTTTCCGTCGATGCGATGCTCAGCGCGGATGAAGGCTCCGCACCCGGTCGCTCAGTTCGGCGTAAAGCGCCTTGCGTTCTTCTTCGCTCAGAAATGCGCCGATCTCAACCTCGCGGCCGCCGCCGCGCAGGGTGACATAATGCGGCACCGGCCCGCCCGAGGCGTGCATCTCGACCTTGAGCCATTGCGGGCTGCCTTGCCAGTCCTGTGCGCCGCCGCGCGGATTGTGGCGCACCAGCGTGATCTGATCGGGCGCCAGCGTCAGGATCTCGAGCACCGAGCGCTCGCGGCTGTTGTGCCGCAATGCCCACCACAGCCCCGCCACCGCGGCAAGGATGAACGGCAACAACCCCCAGAGCAGCACCGTGCCGATCAGCCAGAACACCGGCAAAATCGCCAGCAGGAAAAAGCTGGCCATGAAAATGGAAAACCCCCGCGCCGTCAGCGACTGGTGGGGCCAGAGATGAAGCTCGGCGCGCTTGTCGCCGGCAGGTTCCCAGCGGTAGGGCATGGTCGATCCGGGTCTTGGTCTGCGTTCGTGTGGTCTAGCATGAAGAGGCGCTGATCGTGCAGCTATTTTTGCAACCACGCCCGCCCCAAGCGAGGGGGCGCCGCCACGGCGTCGGACGGGCCGACATTGCACTGGGGCGAACGGTTGTGCTGCTTGTCCGGACACTGTCTCGCGCGGCAATGAAAAAGGCCCCCGGATCGCTCCGGAGGCCTGTGTGTTCCGCCAATGCGGGATCAGTGCGCGTGCTGCTTGTCCCAGTCTTCGCGCTTGGGCAGCTGCTCGAACGTGTGCTCGGGCGGCGGCGAGGGCAGGGTCCATTCCAGCGTATCGGCGTATTCGTTCCACGGGTTGGCCTGCGGCGCGGGCGCGCCCTTGCGAACCGTGTAGATCACGATGCCGAAGAACAGCAGGAAGGACGAGAACGACAGCAGCGCCCCCAAGCTCGACACGAAATTCCACGTGGCAAAGGCTTCGGGGTAGTCGATGTAGCGGCGCGGCATGCCCTGACGGCCAAGGAAGTGCTGCGGAAAGAAGGTGACGTTCACGCCGACGAAGAACATCCAGAAGTGAAGCTTGCCCAGCGTTTCCGAGTACATCTTGCCGGTCATCTTCGGCAGGTAGAAATAGACCCCGGCAAAGATGGTAAAGGCCGCCCCCATCGACATGGTGTAATGGAAATGCGCCACGACATAGTAGGTGTCGTGATAGGCCCGGTCCACGGCCGCCTGGCTGAGCACGATGCCGGTCACGCCGCCGATGGTGAACAGCACAAGGAAGCCAAGCGCGAACAGCATCGGCGTCTTGAATTCGATCGAACCGCCCCACATCGTCGCGATCCAGCTGAAGATCTTCACCCCGGTCGGCACGGCGATCACCATGGTGGCCAGCATGAAATAGCTCTGCTGACGCAGCGACAGGCCGACCGTATACATGTGATGCGCCCAGACGACGAAGCCGAGCGCGCCAATGGCGATCAGCGCCCAGACCATCGGCAAATAGCCAAAGACCGGCTTGCGCGAGAAGGTGGCAATGACGTGGCTGGCGATGCCAAAGCCCGGCAGAACCACGATGTAAACCTCGGGGTGCCCGAAGAACCACAGGATGTGCTGGTAGAGAATCGGGTCGCCGCCACCCGCAGGGTCAAAGAAAGTGGTCCCGAAATTGCGGTCGGTCAGCAGCATGGTGATGGCACCGGCCAGAACCGGCAGCGACAGCAGGATCAGCCACGCGGTGATGAAGATCGACCATGCAAACAGCGGCACCTTGAACAGCGTCATGCCGGGGGCGCGCATGTTCAGGAAGGTGGTGATGATGTTGATCGCCCCAAGGATCGACGAGGCGCCCGAGACGTGCACCGCAAAGATCGCAAGGTCGGTCGACATGCCGGCCTCGGTGGTCGACAGCGGCGGGTAGAGCACCCAGCCGATGCCCGATCCAGCCTGACCATTGCCCCCCGGTGCAAACACCGAACAGATCGCCAGCATCGTGCCGGCGGCATAAAGCCAATACGACAGGTTGTTGAGGCGCGGGAAAGCCATATCCGGCGCACCGATCTGCAACGGCATGAAATAGTTGCCAAATCCGCCGAACAGCGCGGGGATGACCACGAAGAACATCATCAGGATGCCGTGGCCGGTGATCAGCACGTTCCACAAATGCCCGTTCGGGGTACAGTTCTCGGTGGCGGTCGGGAACAGGCGCGCCCCTTCCATGCACATGAACTGAACGCCCGGCTCCATCAGCTCGAGCCGCATGTAGATCGTGAACGTCACCGAGATCAGCCCGGCGAGCGCCGCGGTGATCAGGTACAGGATCCCGATGTCTTTGTGATTGGTCGACATGAACCAGCGGGTAAAGAAACCTCGCTCGTCATGGTGGTCATGGCTGTGAATGGTGGCGTCCGCCATCATCTGCCTCCCTGTTTTGTCTTGCCTTGGGGGAACTGCCCCCGGCGCTCTCCCGGATGAAGGCGGCTGCCCTCGGATGCTCTGTGGGTCAAGTCTCCCGGCGGAGGCAAACCCGTGCGCTCCACCCCTCGTCCAATCCCTGTTCTAGAATGTTGCGGTGCGTGCGTAAATACGGCCTTTGTTCTGGATCAAACTTTCTTGCCGGGCCGGGCCGTTGGCGCAGCTTTCTGCCCGGATATCAGGATGGCGCCAGCGGGGCGCTTCGTAAGGTTTTCCAGACCTGCGCGCAGCACGGAACCATGTCAGGGTAGAGGCGTTACATTTCCAACACCGCTGCCACGGAGTTGAGACAGATGGCCTTGATCGAACAGATTTTTCACGAACCGCTCTCGCGCCGCATCTCGCGGCTTCTCGAGACCCCGTTCTCCCGCCGCCAGCGCTGGCTGGCCAACCGCGTTGCCGAGCTTCGCAGCCTGTCTGACGACGAGCTTGCGGCGCGTGGCCTCGCCCGCGAAGACATCCTGCGCCACGTTTTCGCCGGTCGCTGACACCCGTTCCACAAAGGCCCGTTCCCTTCCGGGCGTTTGTGCCTGCTTCGGCGTTTGTCCCCGCCGCTGCAGATAAGATGGCCGAAGCTGTAGTCTTTCCCCGGATGCAAGCTTCGGCCATCTGCTTTTTCGCGCTGGGGTCGCGGCGCTTATGGCGCGTTTTCGAACACCTCGTCAAAGGCCCGGCGCAGCGCGACGTCGACATCGCCCATGGTAATGGGCAGGCCCAGGTCGACGAGGCTCGTCACCCCGAAATCGCTGATCCCGCAGGGCACGATGCCCGAGAAATGCTCGAGCTCCGGCTCGACATTGATCGAAATGCCGTGAAAGCTGACCCATTTGCGCAGGCGGATGCCGATGGCGGCGATCTTGTCCTCGGCCATGCGCCCATCCGGCAAGGCGGGCCGCTCGGGCCGCTCGACCCAGACGCCGACGCGGCCATCGCGGATGTGACCGGTGATGTTGAATTCCGCCAGCGCCGCGATCACCCACGCCTCGAGCTGCTGAACAAAGGCACGGATGTCGCGCCCGCGCCGATTGAGGTCCAGCATCACATAGACAACCCGTTGACCGGGGCCATGATAGGTGAACTGCCCGCCGCGCTTGCTGGTGTAGACCGGAAAGCGATCCGGGCTGCGCAGATCCTCGGCGCGGGCCGAGGTGCCGGCGGTATAAAGCGGCGGGTGCTCGATCAGCCAGATGGCCTCGTCGGCGGTGCCCGCAGCAATGGCTTCGACGCGGGCCTCCATGAAGGCCACGGCGTCGTTATAGGGGGTCAGCCCCTCGGTTGTGATCCAGTCCACCATGCCCGCCGGGCTAGGCCCGTGCGCGCGCCGCGTCAAGATCCGGCGTGCCGGTTCGTTTTGGCCGATAGGTGACCTTGCGTCACTTCACGCTTGACATGTGGACGCGCTGGCGGGACGCTTTGGCCATAATAGCGTGAGCAGTTCGAAATTAGAGAAAGGTCATTTGACGTCGGCAGACAGGTTGTGCCGACACAGGTAGGAGACGTAACCAGTGAAACCTTGTTTTATTGCCGCCCTTGCTGCGGCCAGCGTTGTTGTCACGCCCATTCAGGCAAGCGCCGACAACGCCTTCGTCGGAGGCCTTGTCGGCGGCATCATCGGCAGCGCCATCGCCAATCAACCCAAGCAACGCGTCTATCGCGCCCCCGCCCGGAAAACCACCACCCGCAAGGCGACCAGCACGGTCAACACGGCGCAGCGCCAGCAGAACCGCGACACGCAGACCGCGCTGAATTATTTCGGCTTTGACGCGGGGTCGGTGGATGGCGTGATGGGCAGTCGCTCGCGCCGCGCGATTTCGGGCTATCAGTCCACCATGGGCTACAGCCCCACCGGCCAGCTGACGCAATATGAACGCGATTTCCTGATCGGCTCCTATCACCGCGCCCAGGCCGGCGGGCCGACCACGGCGCAGATGATCGCCTCCAGCCCGCTGGGCGTAAAGGGTTTGCTGGTCGCCTATCGCGATGAGCAGATGAACGGGGGCGGCACCAGTTCCACCGCGTCGATCGGCGGGCATTACGGCCTGCCAAGCATCGTGGCCGCCGCGGTGAACGAGATCGCCAAAAGCTCGGACCCGACTGCCGAGCAACTGGTGCAGCGCTCGGGGTTCATCCAGCTGTCGGATATCAACGGCGATGGGCGCACGGATTACGTCATCGACACCTCGGTGACGGGATCGGCCTTCTGGTGCAACGCGCAAAGCTGCGCGGTGCGGGTGTTCGCCTCGACCCCGGACGGCTATGAGCGCAATGATTTTCAGGCGTTCAACGTGACCCCGGCGATGTTCAACTGCCAGCGGGGGTCTTGTGCCAAGATCGACGACGGCGCGCCGCAAATGGCCGCCGCGATCACGCCCGCCCCCATGCCTGCGCCCGAACCGGTCCCGATGCCGAAATTCGCTGCGGCCCCCGAAGCCGCCATCCCCAATTTCTTCCAAAGCGAACCGGTGGCGGCCTCGCTCTCGTCCCACTGCAACACGGTCAGCCTCGTGACCTCGACCAATGGCGGCTACATCACCGAAGCCACGCTGGCCGATGCCAATGAGGCGATGGCCGAACAGCTGTGCCTGACCCGCAGCTATGCACTGTCATCGGGCGAAGCTCTGATGAGCCAGATTCGCGGCGCGACCCCGCAACAGGTGGCCGAGCAATGCGCCAGCTTTGGCACGCTGCTGCGCGACAGCGTGTCGGCGGTGTCGCTGCAATCCGATGGCGATGTGATGAAGGGAGTCGGGCAATTCGTGCTATCCACCGGGATCGCCCCGGCGCAACTGTCACGGACGGCGCAGATCTGCCTCGCGTCGGGCTATCGCAGCGATGATCTGGAAACAGCCATGGCGGCCGCGCTGATGCTGGTGTCGCTGGGGCAGGCGCCCTATGCGGAAATCATCGGCCACCATCTGAGCCAGGGCTTTGGCGCCACCCGTCGCAGCGATCTTGCCATCGGCTGGTACGCGCGCGCCCTTGATGCGCTGGAGTCCGGCGCAACGCCGGTGTTCGGCCCGGGGCAGCCCGAGCGGGCCGGCCTGCTGCGCAAGGCCTCGCTGATGCTGGGCGGCAATGCAGCGGCCAGCGCGCCGACGGTTACGCAGGCGTCGGTGCCAGTGTTCAGCATCGAAAACTAAGGCATCTTGCCGGGGCTGCTGTTGTTTAAGCCCTGTCTGATGAGGAAGAGGAAAGAAAAATCATTCGGGGTGCTTTTTTCCTCTTTCCATCCCCTGCGGGCTTTCTTATAGAGCCCCTCACCAAGTCAAGACAGTGCGGTCGTGGCGGAATTGGTAGACGCGCAGCGTTGAGGTCGCTGTGGGGTAACTCCCGTGGAAGTTCGAGTCTTCTCGACCGCACCAGTTTTCTTCGGAAAACCCTTTTGTATCCGAGCGTTAAGTGATGCTTGGAGATACAAATGGCACACAAACTGCCACACACTGTGCAGCGTGGAAATTCATACTACTACAATCGACGTGTCCCGGATCGGGTGGCTGATGCCTTCGGCCTGAAGGTGGTCCGCTATAACCTTGGCAGGGACCTTGAGCGTGTCGCGATTCTCAGTTCCGGCCTGACTGCAAAACTAGATGAAGTGTGGTCGGCTGAACGGGTAATGCCCTTAGATGTGGGTAAGCTGGTTCAGTCCCTACAGCCCAGCGCCTTGGATCTTCTTTCCTGCACTGACCTGTACTTGTCCGGAAAGAACATCGCTGAGAAGCCCGTCAGGCTTGCTGTAGGGGCCTTTATAGAGGTGGCAGGCAATAGGGCGGTTGAGACCTACCAGAGGGCAGAGGCAAGGCAGCTAGTGGCCTCTCTGCTGGCTAGAGGGAACAAGACGGCGACTGTCAGGCGACGGGTTCAGTCTCTACATGCTGTCCTTGAGTATGGTTTTCTTGAGCAGGACCTAGACAAGAGGAATCCGTTTGCCCGTTTGGCCATAAGTGGTGAGAACAAGGACGCCAAGAAAAGAGGGGTCTTCACTGAGGGTCAGCTACAGGACCTCTATAAGGCTTGTCTGACTGTAAACAAAGATACCCGCCTCATACTGCCCATACTGGGAGAGACAGGGGCTAGGCTAGCTGAAATTGTGGGTATGCGCTGGGCGGATGTTTCCCTAGCTGATGGGGTGGCTAGGATCGTCCCTCATGACCTGAGACGGCTCAAGACCAAGGGATCGGAAAGGGCAGTGCCGCTGGTGGGTGCAGGTCTTGAGGCCATGAAACGGCTCCATGATGCCCGTCAGGATGAAGAGTTTATCTTCCCAAGGTGGGTGAAGCCCTCAGGGGTGGTGGCGACACACGCAAGCAACACGCTCAACAAGTACATCCGAAGTCGCTATGGCGATCTTACCTGCCACTGTTTCCGGCACACCCTCAGGGATCGGCTCAGGAATGCTGGCTGTGCGCCTGAGCTTGTCGATCAGATAGGGGGGTGGACTTCCAATCTTGGGGTTGGTGCAGGTTATGGGCATGGCTACAATCTGGAACGCCAGAGAGAGGCGCTAGGGCGGGTAGTCATTGACTGGAATGGTGCCTGAGAGCCTCTGTGAGGGCCTTGTGAGGGGGGTGGCTGTTCGCTTGGCCCCGCCTGGACGTAACGCTGAAGGATGTTCAGAGCGGCTTTTTAAGGGGTTGGAATGGAAGGGGCCACTAGGCCCCTCTCGTTATTGTTGTGGGTGAGTTAGCCCTTGCTAGAGTTCGCAGGGTCTTGATAGGGTTGAGGTATTGATTGGATTTCCCAAGCCTCAGGACATGACTTTTCCTCCTCTATACCTTTCCCTTCCTCCCCTTCAGGCTCAAAGTCTTCTAGAACTTGATAATCATCATCGTCTATTAATAGGAAGTCTTCCTCTTCTTTAGTTGTATTTTGCCCTTCATATTCTGGATAGTTAATATAATGATCTGGATATTCTGCCTTGTGGGTGTGGCAGATACCTTTAGGGTCGGTTATATCAAGAGCGGGGATCGCTCCAAGAGATTGTCTGAGCTTGTCCCTCAAAACTTCCAAAACACGTTCACTGTCAGAATGTTTGCAGATTAGGCAGTCGTGAACTGGGTAGCTAGGAATATCCTCTAGCGCTAGATGAAGCATGGTTGCAGTCATAATGTTGCTTTCAATATTCATGAGTTCGAACACGTTTGCATTGCACATCCTAAGAAAAGGGTTGAGCTACCCCCCGAAATTCGGAGACTGACATAAGCTATGATTTGCAGTCTGCTGATCTTCGACGAGAAGGAGATCAGAGATGTCGAAACGCAAGCAGCAT
>NZ_JAUOQN010000190.1:0-593 GCF_030547555.1 Salipiger sp. 1_MG-2023
ATGGGTCCGCAAGCGCGCCGTGGGCATGCGGCCCCGCATTCAGGCGGTTCCGTCTGCCGCAGCTTCGCCGAACGAGAGATGGTCGACCGATCTCGCCCGCATCTGGACCGGCAAGGACGGCTGGGCCTCGCTGGCCCTGGTGATCGACTGCCACACGCGCGAGCTTCTGGGCTGGCACCTGTCGAAGTCGGGCAAGGCCACGACGGCCAGCGCCGCCCTGGAATACGCCCTCATCGCGAGGTTCGGCACCCTGGGTCGTGTCGAAGACGAGTTCCTGCTGAGGTCAGACAATGGCTTGGTTTTCACCAGTCTCCACTTCACAGCCATTGTCCGCAGCTACGGGCTCAAGCAGGAGTTCATCACCCCGCACTGCCCGCAGCAGAACGGCATGGTCGAGCGCTTCATCCGGACGCTGAAGGAGCAGTGCGTGCATCGCCACCGCTTCGAGAGCATCCAACACGCGATGCGCGTCATCGGTGACTGGATTGCCTTTTATAACAACCGACGCCCTCATCAGGCGCTTGCCATGCGCACGCCTGCCGAGGCATGCAGATTAGCGGCCTAACCTGAGCAGATTCCGCTGGGTCAATACA
>NZ_JAUOQN010000191.1:0-575 GCF_030547555.1 Salipiger sp. 1_MG-2023
ATCTCCTTCTCGTCGAAGATCAGCAGACTGCAAATCATAGCTTATGTCAGTGTCCGAATTTCGGGGGGTAGCTCAATACGAGAAGCAGATCCGGGACCTGCAGGAAGCCTATGGCGAGGCCATGCTGGAGCTGCGGGCCCGAAAAAAGCTTCAGGCCCTGCTGGATGCGCAGGACGGGAATTGATCCGTCGCATCCAGCAGGGCCTCTTGGCGGAGGGCGTCGCTGTGTCGATCGCCAAGCTCTGTGCCTGGTTCGGCATCCCGAGGCGGACGGTCTATTACAAGCCGGTGAAAGCCGCGCCGAAGGTCGATCCCCGCTTCGCCGAACCGATCAAGAAGACCCCTCTCACACATGCAAGCATGTGTTGCCGGGCAGTGGATCGAGGAGGAGCCGTCCTTCGGCTATCGGACCGTGGCCTGGCTCCTGGGCTTCAACAGTGAGGCCCCGAACGCCACTGGTCCGAGTGAGAGGGCCGAACGACGGTGCAGAGGATCTTCCAGATCAAGGGCTGACCCCTCTCGGCAGCATCCTGTGGATGCGCCTGCCGGGCAATGGGTCCGCAAGCGCGCCGTGG
>NZ_JAUOQN010000192.1:0-569 GCF_030547555.1 Salipiger sp. 1_MG-2023
CCTTGATAGAAAAGCTCCTCACAGACCATCTTCGCAAGACCGGGTTCCTCGGCGAGCCTGACTCATCAGCCGACAGGTGATCTCAGGCGATTGCGGATCCAGCAATCTGCTGGCCGCAAGAGGCGAGGCCAGGGCGGAGCCCAGAACCTGGCCGGATCTCCCCACCCGGCCTGAAATGATCAGGCGGGCGTTTGTCGAGTGGTTCGAACTGACAAGTACACGCGGCGATTGATGCGTTTGGTTTGGCATTCCTTGGCGGACCGTCGTCTACAAACCGGTCAGCGCCGCGTTCAAGGTCGATCCCCGCATCTCTGAATGAGAGAAGGTCGACGGACCTCTCCTAGGTTTGGCCAGTAAGGATGGTTGCACTGCTCTGAGGGCCGTCAGGGAAACGGTCCCCCAGACCGTTTCCTGATCCTCCTCACTGACCGGGTGTCACACGCGGGAGGTTCAGAGTTGGCGTCTGTCGAAACCCGGCAAGGCCATAACAGTTGACCTGCCACGGGATTTTTTCTCCATTTGAAATTAGAGTCCGACCCAACGAAGGGACGGACAATGAAGCGAACGAG
>NZ_JAUOQN010000193.1:0-567 GCF_030547555.1 Salipiger sp. 1_MG-2023
AGCGCAGAGCATCGAGAAGCGCCTGCACGCCATCCTCAAGCGCGCGCATCCCGAAGCGATCATTCCGCCCGAACAGTATCGCGACCATCTGCGAGTAAAGTCGGAGATCTACGCAGCGACGCTTGAGACCAGGATCCTGCAAATGCTCCGCGACGTCGAGGCAGGGACCTTTTTCCCGGACTGACCCCGGCCGCTCTCCCCTTTCCTTTTCATAGAAGAAAGCCGGCGTCAGCCGGCCCCTTTTCCCTGCGCTTTTCCTTTTGGCCATGGAGGCAACGACATGTCGCAGTCCCCTTTTTCGCCCGCCGCCTGGGCGCCCTACGCACGAGCCTTGCTGCGCCGCTTGCGCAAAGCCGAAGCCGATGACACGTTCGATCCTGCGATCGGCGCAGACGGTGATGTCATCGCCCCGCCCAAGGGCGGGCCCAGCCCATCCGCCATCGAGTTGCTCGACGAGATCGCCCGCAACCGAGGCGAAGGTGCGTGCGAGGAGACCGGTGCCAACGTGCCCGCACCGTTCATCGACCCCGAGAAGGCGCTGTTGGCCCTGCGGCTGGCCGCCAGTTT
>NZ_JAUOQN010000194.1:0-540 GCF_030547555.1 Salipiger sp. 1_MG-2023
GCCGAACCAACCCCCAGCTCAGACCTGTAATACGAACGATCCGCTTGATGGGCATGCCTTCGGCGCCCATGCGCTGGATCAGTATGTTGGTTTGCTGGCGCCGCTGAAAGCCTTCGAATTGAAGGCGCTCCGCCGCAGTCAGGATACTTGGATCCAGCACGGCGCTGCAGGCTGCTTTTCTGATGGCGGGCATTGCGCGACGGACGGCGGACAGAAACGCATCGCTAGCGTTTTGCAGGAGATGCCAACGATCGGCAACTTGGGTCGCGTCAGGAAGGGCCGCCGAAATTGCCTGCCTGTATCCGCCGTTCCGATCCCTCGCGACAATTTCGATCTGCGGGTGCTGACGCAGCCAGGCTGCGACGGTCGCAGGCTCGCGATCCGGCAGCAGGTCGATGACGGAACGACGTTCGAGATCGCAGATCAACGTTCCATAGCGCTGCCCCTTGCGCCAGGCCCAGTCGTCGGCCCCGATGACACGCGGTTCAAACCCCATGGTCCGCGCACCCGTCGCAGCCCCCCGGAGGAAGGTATCCTTGC
>NZ_JAUOQN010000195.1:0-537 GCF_030547555.1 Salipiger sp. 1_MG-2023
TGCCCGGTTCGCTGTCGTCATGGAGCCGGCTCAGACCGAACCGCCGTCCAATGTGGTGGCACGGATCACGGAAATGACCGTTGCACGGCGGCAGATGGTTCAGGAGCGCCTCGCCCTAGAAAGCCGAAGGTCGCAGGCGTCGCTCGGCCTGGTCAGGGATCAGATCGACGAGCGGATTGAGCTGTGCAAGCGTCAAGCTAAGGCTCTCGATGCCGCACTGCTGGTCCTCGTCCGGGCGGAGCGGGAGATCGCCCGGCGGTTCGAAATTTTGACGTCGATCCCCGGCATCGGTCAGACGACGGCGACAACGCTCCTGTCGCAGATGCAGGAGCTGGGCGCGGCCAAAGCAGCCGAGGTCTCTGCCCTTGCAGGCGTGGCACCTATGAACAGGGATTCCGGCACGCTGCGGGGGCGAAAGATGATCCGCGCAGGACGTATCGCTGTGCGCAACGTCCTCTACATGGCGGCGACGGTCGCTGTGCGGTGGAACCCGGGTCTAAAGGCGTTCTACGAGCGGCTCCGCCAGATCGGCAAACC
>NZ_JAUOQN010000196.1:0-526 GCF_030547555.1 Salipiger sp. 1_MG-2023
TGATACGATCCCAGACACCGCGACGTAGAACCTCATCCAGATTGACGCGCAGGTCTCACTCAGATTGTCGCGCTATAAGTATTTCCACGTGGTCTTCACCCTGCCTGCCGAGATTGCCCGGATCGCCTATTGGAACAAGCGTGCCGTCTATGGGCTATTGTTCAAATCTTCGGCGCAAACAGTGATGACCATCGCCGCCGATCCCAGGCGCATGGGCGCGCGAGTCGGCATGACCAGCGTATTGCACACCAGGGGGTCGGCGTCGTGCTTAACGCACGCCTTCGGCGTGACGCATCACCCGCATGTCCACATGATCGTTCCCGTTGGCGGCCTGTCGCCGGGCGGGCGCCGCTGGAACGTGACCTGCCACGGGATTTTTCCTCCACCTGCGATTAGAGTCCGACCCAACCTGAGGACGGACAATGAAGCGAACGAGATTCACGGACGAGCAGATCATCCACTGCCCGGCAGGCGCATTCGCAGAATGCTGCCGAGAGGGGGCATTTTGACCGAACATGAGGCCGGC
>NZ_JAUOQN010000197.1:0-525 GCF_030547555.1 Salipiger sp. 1_MG-2023
GAACCTCTGCGTCGATCTCGTCGGTCTTGGCAAGACGGCCAAGGACATCCGCAAAACGCCGGGATCGGTATGGATTGATGATCGCGACTGGAACACCAGCAGCGTGCAGACAGACATGCGCCGCACGATGGTATCGCCCCGTCGCCTCCATCACCACCAGCTTGGCCGATACCGCCAAGCACCGTGTTCGGAGCTTGTGGATTCCGGCTGTATCATTCTCGACCCGGAGCCGCTCCCCGTCAGGGTGCAGGAACACGTCGAGCCAATTCTTGCTGACATCAATACCGACCACGACGGCGGCCGGACTGCTCCTGCCAGGCGTTGCCTTTCCTCTCATGCGGGACATCAAGGACTCCCCTTCATCTGTTCAGGACCAAAACCTATAAAGGGGACCGACCCAGCTTTCCCACGGCCCTGAAAAGCCCAGGGGAACTACGGCCCGATCCCCACCCAGACATCCCACATTGCAGGCGCTCCGGGGAGACGTTCCGCGAACGGGGACGTCCTACCGGGAAAGATAAGAGG
>NZ_JAUOQN010000198.1:0-522 GCF_030547555.1 Salipiger sp. 1_MG-2023
GTGTCCCATCCCGGACGATTACATAGACCCTCGGCGCTCTGCCCACTTCATGGCAAGATCGCTTCTGTGCGATGTTCGGGACGGGAGGCGAGCATGCTGATCTCACTTCACAAGCAGGCGACGACGACACCGAAGATCCGAGCGCAGATTCAGGCCAGCACCGAGCCTGCCCGGTTGGTCGCCGAGCGTTACGGCATCTCCGAACAGACGGTCTGGAAGTGGCGCAAGCGGGACAGCGTTCACGACCGCAGCCACACGGCGCACAGGTTGCAGACCACGCTGACACCGGCCCAGGAAGCCATTGCGGTCGCGCTTCGCACGACGCTGTTGCTACCGCTCGACGATCTGCTGGCGGTGGTGCGCGAGTTCCTGAACCCGGACGTCTCGCGCTCCGGGCTGGACCGCTGCCTGCGTCGCCATGGGGCCGGTAACCTGCGGGCGTTGAAGCCGAAGGTGCCGAAGCTGGCCCATGGCAGCTTCAAGGCCTACGAGCCTGGCTACCTGCATATCGACGTGAAGTAT
>NZ_JAUOQN010000199.1:0-516 GCF_030547555.1 Salipiger sp. 1_MG-2023
GTCCGCCGTGGCGACCTGATCAGCCTTGGACCTCTCCGAAGGTCGGCGCTCTTACACCACCTCTCGGGGCACTACCGGACTCGGATCAGCTGCCTTATCAGTGCGCGGGCGCATTTGATCAGCCTGCACAAGGATCTCGAGGGCCATATCCGGGGGATTCTCAAGACCTTCGGCATCCGTGTATCGACCCAGTGAAAACCTGCTCATGCTACAAGGGAGAACGTAGCAATGAGTATGACGATGGACGACAGCATCAAGCGTTGGACGGCGAAGCGGAAGACGGCACTGGTGATTGAGATCATCCAGGGCAAGACGACCGTGTCGGAAGCAAGTCGATCATTCGACCTCACACCCTCCGAGATCGAGGGTTGGGTCGAAGACGCGAAGCGGGGTATGGAGAATTCCCTGCGCGCCAACCCGCTCGACATCCGCGAGCAATATGAGCTGCTCCCGATCTCTTGGACAGGATCTGGCGTGATTTAAGCTACTCGTTGCACCTGCTGATCGGGTTGGTTG